>JAOQAA010000544.1 GCA_025963815.1 Capsulimonas sp. | reverse complement strand
AACGTTCCAAGCAGAGCCATCGGAATATCGTGTCCGGGCATCGGGTTCGCTTTACCGTTCGTGAATTTTCCGATGCGAGGTCCAAGGACCAGCGCGCCCGCCAGAGCCGTCCAGCCGCCGATGCTATGCACCACGCCCGAACCGGCGAAGTCGACCGCCCCGTGGCCGAGATGGTAAAGGTGACCAAGCTGCGAGAGCCATCCCCCACCCCAGATCTGGTGGCCGTAGATCGGATACAGAACCATGGAAGCGAAGAAGCCATAGATGACGAAGGAATTGAATTTCCATCGTTCCGCCATGGCGCCCGTGGGAATGATGACCGCAGCGCTCATGAATACGACTTCAAAGAGAAACAGCGTAAAAACGCCCACATCGTAGAAGTTGCCGGAAAGGAACGCTCCATGCGTGCCCCAGAGGCCGATATCCCCAATCTTAAATTCACCGCCGGTCAGCGCCGGAGTTCCGCCGAGCGATCCTACGGCGCCAACACTGCCGAACATGATCGCAAACCCGCAAATCCAGTAGCCTAGAACTCCGATCGGATAGATCATGAGATTCGTCATCATGACGTGCGCGGCGTTCTTTGCGCGGCAGAAACCCGTCTCCACCATTGCAAATCCCGCCTGCATAAACATGACGAGAAAGCCAGTCAGCAGGGTGAAGACGATATTGACGGCGACACGAGTATGTCCGGCGCTATCCGCGAGTGTCGCGATGGTAGGCACATTGACCCGCACCGAATCAACGTCTTCCTGGCTCTTAAACACCGGGCCGTCCGCCGCTGAAGCGTCGACTGCGGTCCCGGTCTTGGTCCCCGAAGGGTCGCCCACGCCCTGGGCAAAGCTGGAGTGAATGGCAACGCCAAAAGTAAGTGAGCAGCAGAGGAAGATGGCGAGGAGGAGTACGCGGCAGGCGGCGCGCAGTCCATTAAAGCGACTAAGCATAAAGTCCCCCTGATGAAAAAATCTCCGCCGGCATCCATCCTTGTTTGCCGGCGGAGATACGATTTGACGAATTGTGCGATTAGAACGTGAAGACGCCGGAGACGCTGAACGTGTCCTGCTCTTTCTTCGATCCAACGCCGTCGCCGTCAAGGAACGTGTTGGCGATGTTCGAGTGATCGTGCCGGAACTCAGCGCGGGTCAGGAAGTTCGCCGCAGCCTTGTACTCGTAGGTGGCCGTGACTTCGTACGGCTTAACTTTCGGAGCGCCCTGGGTCTTGGAGTCAAAACCGGAAACGCGCAGCGCAAAGCCCGTCTTTGGCGTCAGGGTCTGCTTGAAGTAGACCGCGTAGCCGTTCTGGGTGGTGTCGTTGTCAGCGCCGTCCGGATTGTACTTCGCATAGAAGTAGTTGAAGCCGACCAGAGAAGAGGATGTGACGTTGTAGGTGAAGTCCGTGTCGCTCAGAAGGGCTTTCGTGGTGACGCCGAAGGGCTTCTCGTTGCCGCCGCCGAGTGTCTCGATCACGACGAACTTGCCGCCTGGATCGGTGTAATTCACCTGTCCGATGAACGACGGCTCTTTGTTGTCATCCTGGACGCCTGCGTCGGGCGTGTCAATGATGGCGCTGACGATATAGCCGGTGAAGGTCAGGCCGTTCTTGGTCGGGGTGTAAGCGCGAACGCCGAAGTGGTAGAACGGCAGCAGGCCGAAGACATCGGAGCGCGAGTAGTTATAGTTCGCATTGCTCTCCGTCACCTCATAACCGTATGGCGTGTAGAACTTGCCGAAATCGACGCCGCCGCCGGCGCCCGCAAAGGCATAGGTGCCGTAAAGCTGCTGGACGTTCTTCCATCGGCCTTCGCCGGTTCCGCCCACGCCGAGGCCGCCATGGTTGATGTCGGCGGTATCGCCGGCGATCAGCGTGGCCTTGAAGCCCAGTCCGCCCGGCTTCGCGTTCTTGAACACGTTGAGCTCGGCGAGCGCAAGCGCCGGGGTCAGGTGGCGAACGTCATAGACACGTCCCGTGAGCGTCTGCGAATCCTTCGGGTTGTTGAACTGATACTGTAGGTAGCCGTCCACCAAGCCGTTGTACTGGATTTCATAGTTCGGAGCGGCGGGTCCGCTCGGAGCCTGCTCGGGAGCAGGAGCCGTGGTGTCGGGGGAGGCCGGAGGGGCGGTCGGCGGGGTCTGCGCCATGCCCGGCGCGACCGTCATACCGACAGCCAGCAAAACCGCGGCGGCCGTCGAGAACTTCTTCAAATCGATAAGGTTCGTACGCAAGTGCAAATCCTCCTGGGACGTAATGAAATATATTTCGAGCGTCAAACACTCTTGCTATGCAGGGCGCCCACCCGGAATTGCAGCGGGTCACTAATGAGGCCGGGTCATAAGGCCGTGCTATGCGCGGCGCGAGCTCGCCTCAGGGGTGCGACGAAAACGCGGACGTTGCGTTACTACGGCATGGAACGCCTTCCTTGGCGCTCCGCGATAAGGACCACCTCTCGTCACGGAACTGATATCGCGGGTACGGCCGCAGCGGCCGCCGCGCTTACAGTAAGACCTCCTTTCTGGTTGTCTCCCCAACGCCAAACTTTTTTTGCGTCGAGACGGTGACAATAGTGGTTAACATGATGACCGGCACAGTCGCCGTGTCCCTTGGGCCATCCGTAGCCCCAATGCGATCCATACAGTGTGAAAATCTCTAAACGCCCAACTCGCTTGCCGTAATGATGGCCTTGGCGATTTCATGGGGCGGCTTCTGCAGCATCTGGCTTTTGTTCTGGATCCGGTGGAATGCTTCGCGCTCAGTCAAATTATAGCGTTCCATGAGGATCGCCTTGGCGCGTCCGACAACTTTGCGGGATTCCATCTTCTCTTTGAGAGCTTCGATTTCCTGCTCCAGGCTGTGGCGCTCACGATAACGCCCAAGCGTAATGGCGATCGCCGGCATCAAGTCCTCCTTGCGGAACGGCTTGCGTACATAGGCGAGCACGCCGGCGGAATCGGCCTTACTCACCATGTCTTCCTCGGCGTATCCTGTCAAAAGCATCACGGGAGCAAGATCTTCGGCCCGAATGATCCTCGCCGCCTCCAGACCATCCATCTGCGGCATCATGACATCTAAAATTGCAAGGTCGGGGCGCAGAGCGCGCACCAAGTCAACGGCCTGGCGGCCGTCTTCGGCCTCTCCCAGCACCATGAGCCCTAACTCTTCTAGTGTGACCCGCAGATCCATCCGCGTGATCGGGTCGTCGTCGGCAACAATAACTTTCGCGTGTTCCATAAGGTGGAAGGTCCCAAATCTCCTTGTCTCGATAGCCGGAGAACGACGCTGGGCGTGCGTTCGGGGTGTGGCCTGAGACGACAAAAAAGGTTAGCGTCGCACAGCGGTGTCTCTTCATTGACAGCACTGTCGAGCTAACCTCATTGGCAGAGAAAGGGTAACGCAGTCATTGCGTTGGAAGCGAAACGAAAGAAAGGCAAAACGCTCCATCATTGGAACGGTTTGTGCGGGGAGAGCCCCCGCCGGTGTAGGGCTAGTATTACATAACTCTATTGGGAAAGTCAAGTAAAAATCAAAGGATCGTCGCGATATTTTGCTTGCCCGCTTACTCCTTTGATAGTGCGAACTCCAGCGGCGATCGATTTCGGTCCCAAAGCGATAATCAGGTATTTGTGCAGGGCGCTCCGCTCTAATCCCGGCGACCGGTCTGCCCGATATTAAAGTATCGAATAGGAACCGTGCCGCGCAGCATATTTATGCGGGACGGAAACACAAGGAGTGAGTATGAAAGTGTTCCGTAACAAGAAATCCGGCTTTACGCTGGTTGAGATCATGATCGTCGTCCTGATCATCGGCATCCTGCTGGCGGTCGCGATCCCCAGCTTCGTCCAGGCTCGTGAATCGTCCCGCGCCAAGAGCTGCATCGCCAACCTCAAGCAGATCGACAGCGCCA
>JAOQAA010000522.1 GCA_025963815.1 Capsulimonas sp. | reverse complement strand
AGGCGGCAAATCGCTCTCTCGCGTCATCCAAGTGGTGGATGGTCTGGATGAGATCCGTATCGCCGACACCATCGACAAGCTGCCGGTTTATCCAGACGAAGAAGCTGTCCACTTTGGGTTCAACTTCCACGTTCCCGGCAGCACGATACGTATGGACATGCCGTTCTCCGTGGTGCGTCCGGACATTGATCAGACGCCGCACGCCAACAAGAGCGTGTATCCCGTGGGCCGCTGGGTCGATGTCTCCAACGACACAGTCGGCGTCACCTGCGCGACTTTAGACTCGCCGATGATGCAGATTGGGGCAATCACCCTGCCGCGCGAAGCGTGGGGCGATTGGCGGAAGACGTCGCAGCCCGGCAGCGCAATCTACTGGAATGTGATGAACAACTACTGGCACACCAACTATAAGGCATACCAGAACGGCCCCGTCACTTTCCGATACGTCCTGAGGCCGCACGGTAAGTACGACCAGACCGCCGCGCAGCAGTTCGGGATCGCGCAAAGCCAGCCATTGATCGTCGCCCCTGTGTCCGCGACGCAGCCCGACGCCAAGCTCGGCCTCACCATTTCCAACGACGCCGTGCTCGTGACCGCCTGCCATCCCGCTGAGGATGGCATCGGCTGGATTGTGCGCCTCTACAATGGCTCCGACCATGCGCAGAAAGTCACTGCAGGGTGGACTGGCTCGAAGAACCTGCGCATGCAGCGCACGGATCTCTTCGGACATTCGGGCAAGTCCGTCAAGGGGGCGATGGCGCTGGCGGCGATGGAGGTCGTGACGCTTCACATCGAGCCGTAAGATGGCCCATGCGCAGTTGGGCGCATTACTATAAAATCAGGCAAAGAGATGGCCGGCGGTTTCTAACCCCCGGCCATCTCTCGCATCGTAGGTTGTGTACGCTCTCCAAGCTAGCGTCGTGCTACAATGAAACGTGACCACAAGCAATACCCAAACTTCCATCGGAAGCGCTCCCATCCCCACGCTCGCGAAAACTCTCCGCGTTTGGTCCCTGCTCGGTGCACAGTCGTTCGGCGGCGGGTCGGCGACACTGACGCTGATCCGGCGTGCGGTTGTGGAGGAGCAGGGGTGGGTGAGCGCCGAGGAGTTCGCGCGCTTCTGGGCGCTGGTGCAGCTGGCGCCGGGCATTAATTTATTGGCGCTGACGATTTTGATCGGGCGTAAGACCGGCGGCGCGCTGGGGATTGCGGTCTCGCTCTTCGGGCTTCTCTTCCCAAGTGTGACAATTACCATTTTACTGACCGCCGGTTTTGCGCGCGTTGCGCACGCGCCGCTGACACGGGAGGCGCTGAGCGGGATCGTGCCGGCGGTCGTGGGTCTGGGGCTGGTCACGGTCTGGCAGATCGCCAAGCCGCCCCTCGTCCAGAGCCGCGCGGAGGGTAAGGACAGCGTGTTTTTAGCGCTGCTGCTGATCGTCGGAAGCATGGCCGCCGCATGGAGGCAGCACGTTCCCGTTGTATTGATCCTGATGTCCGCCGCTGTCCTCGGCGCGGCCTGGTCCTGGCGGCGGTCAGCGCGAGGCGCGCGGTCATGAATCCCATTCTCTACTTCTGGGTATTCTTGAAAGCGTCGCTATTCTCCACGGGCGGCTCCGGCAACCTGCCAAGCATTCACGCCGACCTGCTGGCGCGCGGTTGGGCGAGCGATGGCGAGTTCGGAGAAGCATTGACCATCGGCCAGATCTCCCCCGGTCCCAGCGGCCTGTGGGTGATCAGCCTCGGTTATCTGACCGACGGCCTGCGCGGCTCCCTGCTCGCGCTCCTCGCCATCCTCCTCCCGCCGATGCTCATTCTGGGCGTGGAGCGGCTTTATCGGCGCATCCAGCATCATCCGGCCGTCGAGGGATTCGTACGAGGATTGGGCCTCGCAGTGGTGGGCGTGTTCGTCGTGGCGATGTTTGGAATTTTGCAAAGCGCGGGCATCAGCCCGCGTACCGTGACAATCGCCGCCGGCGCGGTGGGGTTGGCGCTAACGCGCCGGGTTCCTGTGATCGGGATCGTCGCGCTTGCGGGGCTGTCAGGCGTGCTGTGGCGATAATAGCAGGGGCAATATTGATCAAAATGAGAGGCGCCAGCGACTGAAGTCGCGCCTGCAAGAGCGCGGGAGTCCCCTTGCGGGGACTGCATGATCGTCTGCGTGCACACCTCACGAGAGGCGTAAAATTTGAGGCCACGGCAAGGAAAATGTAGTCCGCGAAGGCGGACTTCTGCGCTCTTGCAGGCGCGACTTCAGTCGCCGGCGCCTCCTGCTTCAACGAAAGATATTGTCACTACCCCAATCGGTGGCGCGCGAGGGAGACAATCTGGGCGCTTTGTTCTTCGGACATTTTCACGACCTGGCAGATAATTCGAACCTGACCCAGGAACTCGTAAAACGAGCAGAGGGGGGAGAGGCCGTCTTCATCGGAGAGGTGGAGCCAGACGCGGCCTTCGTCGGATCGTCGGATGTCGACGATATAGGGGGTCGTGGGAACCTCGGTAAGCCAGCCGATGACGGCGAGGCAG
>JAOQAA010000502.1 GCA_025963815.1 Capsulimonas sp. | reverse complement strand
CAAACCATTTTTGCGCGGCACCCTTGCTCTGATCGACGCGATGGCGATGGGCATCAAGGCCCTCACCTACTCGGCCAACATCCAGATGGAGGACGAGACCGGCGCCGCCACGGCATCCGAGGATCGCACGGCCGCCAGCGCCGCAAACCTCGCCATGGGCGAAGGGATCGCCGAGCGTGACGGAGTCCGCCCCGCGCCCCACGGCTCGGAGCCTCTGCCACCGGCAGCAGCCGCCAAAGCCGCCGCGCCGCAATCCATCAACGGCATCGCCATCGGCGCCACCACGGTGATCTCGCTGCTGTTCGGCTATGCCCTATTCTGGGTGTTTCCAGACCAAATTACCAATTTGATCCTGCCGCATCACGCCTCCACTGTCCATGCGGCGAACGGATTGGCACCGCCACACTCATGGCGGATGCAAATTGTCGGCAGTTTGATCGACGGTTTGATCCGGCTTATCGTCTTCTTCGTCTATCTAGGCTTGATCTCACGATTAGCACACGTTAAGCGTGTCTTCGAGTACCATGGGGCTGAACACAAGGCGATCAATACACTGGAAGCCGGTCTGCCGTTGACGCTGGACAATGTCCGCGCCTCAAGCAGGATTCATCCGCGCTGTGGCACGAATTTTATTTTCATTGTCCTAACAACCGCCATCCTTGTTTTCATTGTCATTCCGAGACATCCTATTAGCGATGGCATCGGGCTGGTCTTGCTCAGTATGCTGTATAAGCTATTGCTTTTACCAGTCGTCGCAGGCGTCTCCTTTGAAATCCTGAAGTTCGCGGGAAGCCACCGCGACAAAAAGTGGGCGCAGGCGATGATCGCGCCCGGTCTGTGGACCCAGTACATTACGACGCGCGTTCCCGACGACAGCCAGCTCGAAGTGTCGATCGCTTCGCTAAAAAGCGTCTGGGACAGGGAACACGAAAACGGCGACGCCGCAAAGTCTTCGGACGCGGAGCCGGCGGCGGAAGTGGCTTAGCAGCCCGGAGGCCCTCACCCGGCGCTTCGCGCCACCCTCTCCCAATTCTGGGAGAGGGTTGATTTTTGGCTTTTCTCACTGAGTATCTTCCTCTGCCTCCCCTCTCCTAGAATTGGGAAAGGGGCCGGGGGTGAGGGCTCACTCTTGTTTGTAGGCGATACCAAATGTTTGAAAAACTCTTAGAAGTCGAACAGCTTTATGAAGAGCTCGAAAAGCGCATGTCCGAGCCGGATCTCGTCAGCGACATGGGCGAATATCGGCGCGTGCACAAGCAGTACAGTGACCTGACCGACATCGTCGCCAAGTTCCGCGAGTTTCGCAGCAATCAAAAACAGCTGGAAGAGACCGAGGCGATGCTGCGCGGCCAGCTGGATTCCGACATGCGAGATATGGCGCAAATAGAGTTCGACGAGTTGAAGGAGCAGCGCACCGCCCTGGAGCTCGAGCTCAAGGTCATGCTGCTTCCCAAGGACCCGAACGACGACAAGAACGTGATCCTGGAAGTCCGCGCCGCCGCCGGCGGCGACGAGGCGGCCCTGTTCGCCGGCGACCTGCTGCGCATGTACATGCGCTATGCCGAGAAGCGCGGTTGGGATATGTCGCTGTTAAGCAGCAACGAGACCGGCAACGGCGGCTATAAAGAAGCGATCGTCGAAATCAACGGCCAGGGCGCCTACTCCAGCCTGAAGTTCGAATCTGGCGTCCATCGTGTCCAGCGCGTCCCCAGCACCGAAAGCTCCGGCCGTCTGCACACCAGTACGGCGACGGTCATCGTGATGCCCGAGGCTGAGGATGTCGAGATCGAGATCAACATGGCCGAGATTAAGCGCGAGCACACCCTCAGCCAGGGCGCCGGCGGCCAGAACGTCCAGAAGAACGAAACCGCCGTCCGCCTGACGCATATGCCGACGGGAATCGTCGTCACCTGCCAGGATCAGCGATCGCAGCTGCAAAACTTCGAAAAGGCGATTCGCGTCATGAAAGCCCGCCTGCTGGACATCGAGCAGCAGAAGCAGGCCGAATCGCTCGGCACCACTCGCAAGGGCATCGTCGGCACCGGCGACCGCAGCGAAAAGATCCGGACCTACAACTTCCCGCAGGACCGCATGACCGATCATCGCATCGGCATGACGATCCACAATCTGCCGACGATTCTCAGCGGCGAGTTCCAGAGCATGATCGACGCACTGGTAAACGCCGACCAGGCGGAGAAGCTGAAGTATGAGACGGAGGGGTAAGGCGTTAGGCCCTATTCCCCCGGCGCTGAAGCGCTTTCCCCTTTTGCCCAGAGGTCAAAGGGGCGTTCATAATTATTGTCCTTGCTCGCTCGACAAGTAGCTTTTAGGAATAATTTGCGTTCGCAAATCTTATCCTCACGGCTCTGTGACGAGTGAATGGAGGGCAGTGATCAGCACCCCTTTTACCCTGCGAAGCAGCTTGTTGGGAAAAAGGGGGAAAGCGCTTCAGCGCCGGGGGAATAGGGACTGCGCCGAGGGAGTACGGCCTACCGAAAATACCCCTTCGCACAATACTCCTTCACCATCCGATGCGTATTAAACACCGGCCCCAGCTGCTCCAGCGACGACTTCACCTGCGCGATCCACTCTGACGGCAATTCACCTTCCCCACGTTCGTAAAATAACGGAACGATCTGATCTTCTAAAAGCGAAAAGAGCGTCTCGGAATCGCGGCGATCGTCGGCTTCTTCGTTGAGGCTGGTTTCGGCGCCGAAGGCCCAGCCGATGGCGGGGGCGTGTGGGGCGGCGGCGTTCCAGGCTTCGTCCCACCAGCCATCGAGGACGCTGGCGTTCAGGGTTCCGCAGACGGCGGCTTTCATGCCGCTGGTGCCGCTGGCTTCGTGCGGGCGGCGGGGGGTGTTGAGCCAAACATCCGCGCCTTCGGCGAGCGTGCGGGCAACCGCCATGTTGTAGTCTTCCAGGAAGGCCAGGCGACCACGCAGATCGGGCCGCTGGGAAAGCTGGACGATTCGGTGGACCATCTGGCGCCCGTACTCGTCGCCGGGTGAGGCTTTGCCGGCGTAGATCAGCTGCACGGGACGCTCGGTGTTTGTGAGAAGCTTGATCAAACGATCCGGGTCGCGCAGCAGCAGGCCGATGCGCTTGTAAGGGACGACGCGGCGGCAGAAGACGAGGGTCAGGGCGTGCGGGTCGAGCGCGCTGTCCGTGGCGGCGATTTCTTCGGACGAAAGCCCACGCGCTTCCCATTGCCGGCGAAGACGCCGGCGCGTGAAATCGACGAGCCGAGAGCGCCGTTCCCGATGGATATTCCAGAGCTCGGCGTCCGGGATCTTCTCGATATTGGCCCAGAGATTGCGGTCGTCCGGGCGGTTTCGCCATTCGCCTCCCAGATATTTGTCGTACAGCTCGATCGTCTCGGGCGAGGACCAGCTTTGATAGTGGACACCGTTTGTGACAGAGCTGATGGGGACATTCTCTTCTGAAATCTGGGGCCAGATCGACTGCCACATCTCCCGACAGACCTCGCCGTGCAGGCGGCTGACGCCGTTGCTGAATCCGGCGGCGCGCAGGGCGATGATCGTCATGCAGAAATACTCAGCGCTGTCGTAGCCATTGCGGCGGCCAAGCGGCAGGATCTCCTCCACGGACACCCCCATCTCGCGCGCGTAACCGCCCAGATATTTCCGCACCAGATCGGGAGCGAAATAATCGTGGCCCGCCGGCTCCGGCGTGTGTGTGGTGAATACGGTCCGGGCGCCGGTTTGCTTCAGCGCTGTCCAGTAATCAACGCCAGTCTGCGCCGCCGCTCGGCGGGCGCGCTCCAAAAGCGCGAAGGCGCTGTGGCCTTCGTTCAAATGGACAACATCCGGATCGATTTCCATCGCCGCGAGCGCATGCATGCCGCCGACGCCAAGCACCATTTCCTGCTGAATTCGCATTTCGCGGTCGCCGCCGTAAAGCTGCCCCGTGATTCCCCGGTCTTCCGGGCTGTTCTCCGGCACGTCCGTGTCCAGCAGATACAAGGGAACGCGTCCCACCTGGGCTCGCCAGATTTGCGCGCGCACCTGCCGTCCGGGGAAATGGACCAGGACAGATTTCGGAGTTCCCTCCCCATCTGTCTCCAAGGTCAGCGGCAGCCGCGTAAAATCGTTGGCGTCGCGCCGCTCGCTCTGCCAGCCGTCATGATCGAGCGTCTGCGTGAAATATCCCTGACGGTAGAGCAGGCCGACGCCCGCCAATGGAACGCCCAGATCGCTCGCTGAGCGCAGATGGTCGCCAGCCAGCATCCCCAGGCCTCCTGAGAAAATGGGCAGAACTTCCGTCAGGCCGAACTCGGCGCTGAAGTAGGCAATTCTTGTCCGGCTTCGATCGCCATGCGCGGACTCGAACCAGGTGTTCTTCGCCGCCATGTAATCGTCGAAGTCGGCGACAACGCGCTCGTAGAGCGCGCGGTAATCGGGATCATCCGCCGCACGCGCGAGTTGATCGACCGAGACAGAAAGTAGAGTCCCGACAGGATCGGGGCCGCGCTCCATCCAGAAATTTGGGTCCAGTCGCTCAAAGAGCGTGCGTGTTGTGTGATCCCATGTCCAGCGAAGGTTATAAGCAAGGTCGTGCAGGCGAGCGAGGGCGGCGGGCAATGGGTTCATGGATCAGTCCTTGAGGAGGGCGTTCTTTCCTCTTTATATTATCTCCGCGCGGGCCTACGGTAAAACGCGCTTGGGGAAGCCTTATATTAAGTTTACGTTAAATTTCCCGGTATACTCACAAACATCGTTATGAATTTTACCGTACAAAATGCGTTGGCCGAGGCTAGCCAGATACTCAGAGATGCAGGTGTAGAGACACCGCGTCTGGACGCCCGTTTAATGCTGGAGTGGACGCTGAAATGCCGCCACGAGGATCTCGTTCGCAATCCCGATCGGGTGCTGGATGAACGCGCGCGGGTGATCTTTGAGAAGGCGGTCTCGCTGCGCGCTCTGCGGCGCCCGCTGCCCTACATCACCGGCGAGCAGTATTTCTATGGACGCGCGTTCAAAATCAATCGCGCCGTGCTGATCCCTCGCCCGGAAACAGAGATGCTGGTGTCGCTGGGATTGGAGAAGATCCAGAATGTTACGGAGCCTCGGATCGCGGATATTGGCACGGGAAGCGGCTGCATCGCCGTCAGCCTCGCCAGCGAGCGTCCAGAGGCGCGCGTGTGGGCGACGGACCTGTCGGGCGACGCCCTCAAACTCGCGTGCAAGAACGTGGTTCGCTACGATCTTTTGGACCGATTGATCCTGCTGCACGGCGATCTGCTCGGCCCCTTGCCATTGGATAAGCCGTTCGATTTGATCGTCTCCAACCCTCCCTATATTGCCGAACGGGAGATCCCCGAATTGCAGCCGGAGGTGCGCGATTATGAGCCGATCCTGGCGCTCAGCGGCGAGCCGGGCGCGACCGGCGCGGATGGCGCCGCCATCTATACACGCATTTTACAGGACGCCTGGGACCGCATCAGGCCGGATGGGTGGGTGTTACTGGAAGTCGGACAGGGGCAGTCCGAAGCGGTGATGGCGAAGGCGCGGAAACGGGGTTACGAAGACATCGCCGCGCATGACGACATGAGTGGCATCCCGCGCGTTGTGCAGGCGCGGCGCACTTAAGAATGATGGAAGTAATCAGGGGCGTCGGGTAGAATACCAGTATGGAAAATGTACGATCTTTCCGAAGAATTGGCCTGTGCGCGGCCGCAATGCTGGCGGCGGGATGTTCGGCGCGCGATCCGGACACCGCGACTCCCAGCTTCCGCGCCACCACGCCGACGAACCGGTCGACCGTGCAGTCTTGGGAGATCAACAACGAGCCGATCCACACGCAGCCGGGGGTCAATCCTGGGAGCGTCGTCGCGCCCCTGCCCGCCGGCGCTCGAAAGCGCGGTTTCGAGCCTTACGACCCGCTGGCGGTTGCGTCCTATAACGCGCTTCTTGGCGCAGGCGACATCGACGCCAAGTATGTCACCTGCACGGCAAAGTCAGGGATCGTCATCCTCAACGGCGCCGTCCGTGACGAACAGCAGAAGCAGCGCGCGGAGCAAATCGTGCGCCGCGTTCCCGGCGTCAAAGAGATGCACAGCAAACTGCGCATCTTCAGACAGACGACACAGTAAGCGATGCTCCCCCGCCGTTAGCCACCAACCGTTTTCGCTTCGATAAACGCCCACACCGGAAGCGCCAGCTGCTGGCCGCTCGGCGTCGTCACCACGATTTCTGTTTGGAGCACTCCGGGCGGCGCTTTTTCGCTGACGGTGACTTCTAGCATCGCCTGTATTTCTGCGTCTGGAACATTCATCGCATTTACTAATTTCGGCGTCGGAACAAACGGCGGCGTCGGGTAGCTGAATGTGCCGACGAGACTTACCACTTGGGGAGATATCTTTAGCTTCGCGCTGACATAGGGGCTGGCGCTGCGAACCGAACATTTGGTCAGGACTTTCCGTGGGCCGGTGACCATGATCTCCTGCTGGGCGCGCTTGCCCCCAGCCACTGACCCCAGCGCGACCGTGGACGGCGCTGCGGAAATCTCCCCATCGACTTCTCCCACCAAAGACGCATAAGCCGAAGCAAGGCGATTGTTGTCCGATTGCGGTCCAGCAAAGGTGACCGTTCCCTGAAGCTGTCCGATGCGCGCCTGCTTGCCGACGACAACGTGGTATTCAATCGCCGACAGCCCATCTTTGTCTGGCTGAATTCCCTTTTCGCGCACAAAGGTCACGCTCGGATTGGCCGGGGTCAGCGTTGGGATGGTCAGCGTTTCGAGCAGTTTGGCTTCGCCAGTCACGCGCAGCGTCAGAGATTTTTCCTGACCGGCGCCGACTGGCCCGAAGTCCAGCAGCATCGGATTGAAGCTAAGGAGCGGCGTGATCGTTCCGACCATCTGCAATGTCGCCGCCGGCGACGGCTGTCCCTTGAGATACACCCAGACCATCTTATTCGCCGGGCCTGCCCCCAGATGCGCGGGGTCCACCGCCACATGGATTTTGAGGGTTTTGCCTGCGGCGATCTCTTCGCCGGGCAGCACTCCGTCCGTCATGGCCGCCGTACAGCTGCACGCCGCCTGGATGTGGTCCAGCGTCAGCGCTGCGCCGGTGTCGTTTTTCACAGCGAAGTCATACTGGATCGGCTCGGTCCGCGCAAGGCTCAGGGTTCCAAAATCATGGATCGCGACGCCCGGCGCGTCGCTTGTCATCCCATCGGTCTTGACGATCGTCAGCACTTTTCCCGGCCCCGGCAGAAGGGGCGCTTCGGCGGGCGGCGCGGGCGGAGGCATCTGCCCGGGAGGGGTATTGGCATGCAGTGCGGACGGCGCCATCGCCGTCAAAACCGCCAGTGTCAGAACAAGTCTTTGGGAATGCATAGTGGGTATTCCTTATTTCTTCACGGCCGCTGCGTCGCGCAGGGCGCCGAGGGTGCGGGCAACGATCGCGGTTTCCGCCGCTTCGCGCGGCGCGTCGTCTTTGTGATTGTTGGTGTATCGAATGAGGCCCGTCGGATCGAGGACAAAAGCACGCGGGCATGGGTCGGCATGATAAAGATCGCTTGTGACTCGCATCCGTATGTCCGGCAGCAGGGTCGTCTGCGTGAGGTCTAAG
>JAOQAA010000478.1 GCA_025963815.1 Capsulimonas sp. | reverse complement strand
TAAACAAGGGGCCGATCCCAACAAATTTCTCGGCTTCCTCGCCTTCATCGTCTGTCAATACGCCGCCTGGACACACGGCGGCGCGGCCATCGCCTCCTATCTGCCTGCCGTTCTGATGCTGATGGTGATGGCGAACCTGACTACGGAGATGGTAAAACGGCAGCCCAGCCCCATCAGCAGCGTCGGCGCCACGCTGCTCGGCGCGGTCTATGTCGGGTGGCTCTTTTCCTACTTGACGCTGCTGCGCGGAACGAACGCCAATATTCTTACGCCTCCGATCCACGGAACTACGCCCGCCGAGTGGCTGGTGGTTTTCGTGACGGCGACGACCTGGCTCTCGGACGCCGGCGCCCTCTTCGCTGGCAAGGCGCTGGGCCGCAACAAATTGGCGCCCGAAATCAGCCCCGCCAAAACGGTGGAGGGCAGTATCGGCGGTTTGGTCGCCTCGGGCCTCGGCGGCGTGGCGCTCAGCTTGTGGCTGCATCTGCCGATGGGACACGCCGTCATCCTCGGCGTTCTCTGCGGATTCGCCGGCCAGATTGGCGACCTCTGCGAATCGCTGCTCAAACGCGAGTTGAAGATGAAGGATTTCGGGCACTGGATCCCCGGTCATGGCGGCGTTCTGGACCGCATCGACAGCCTGCTCTTTTCCGCGCCCCTGGCGTACTATTACATCCAGTTTTTCCTGATCAACAAACATTAGAGAATCCCATGGCTTTCAAAACGCGCTTTTCTTTGGGCGTCGCCCTCGCAATGGCTCTGGGCGCATGCCTGTACGCCGACACCGCCAGGGCGCAGACGGCGGCGCCTCCGCTGCGCTGCCTGATCGTCGGCGGCGGTCCGGACAAAGATTACAATCAAGTCGCGATCGAAAGCAACGTCCGGTACGTCCAGCGCCTGCTGCCGGCCGGAACGAAGCGCCGTATTCTCTTTACAAACGGAAGCCTCACGGCGGCGAACGTCCAGTACGAAGACAGGCGTGGACGAGAGCGATTTCGCCCCACCCTCCTCAAGAACATCGACGGTCCCGCGCGATATGCGACCTTTCAGAAAACCTTTGAAGGGCTGGCGGCCGATCCCAAAGGTCCCTTGCTGCTTTACTTCACCGGCCATGGCAGCCCCGATGACGACGGCAGTTTCGCCAACAACGCCTACGATATGTGGGGGAACGATCTACTCACCGTGGATACGCTGTCGGACGCGCTCGACGCCGCTCCCACCTCCTCCACGCCCACCGTGCTTGTGATGGCGCAGTGCTTCTCCGGAGCGTTCGCCGACACCATGTTCCGCGCCGCCAGCGCCAAGGGCCCGGCCCTGCGCCCCAACTTTTGCGGCTTCTTCGCCAGCATTTCCGTGCGTCCCGCCGCCGGCTGCACCCCCGAAGTCAACGAAGCCAATTACCACGACTTTACCTCCTACTTCTTCGGCGCGCTCAGCGGTCGAGACCGCCTTGGCAAGCCCGTGACCAGCGCCGACTACGATCACGATGGGCGCGTCGGCATGAACGAAGCCTTCGCCTATTCTCTGATCCACGACATCTCGATCGACACGCCCGTCGCCACCTCCGATGTTTTCGTGCGTCGTTATGTCAAAACCCCAGAACCAACCATTTTCCGCACCCCCTACTCCGACGTCCTGAAATGGTCCACGCCCGCCCAGGCGGCCGCATTGGAAGGACTTTCCAAACAGCTCGAACTGCGCGGCGAGCTGCGCCTCATGACTGCTTACCGAACCTCTAAGCAGCGCGGCGAAGAAACGCCCGACGAGGACGCCCCCGAAGAAGAAGATGTGCTCACCGCCCGCTGGATCCGCATCGTCCGCCTCGCCAAAACCGTCGTCCTCGCGCACACGCTCACGACCGGTCCCAACGAATCCCTCAAAACCCAATACGCCTCGCTGATTCAGTCCGAAGCCGCAAACCCGATTGCGCCCAAAATCCCATAATTTCTGAAGTTATGGGATAAAATACTATCGACTTTAGAAACGGCGATAGTCTGGGAGAATTGAGGCGTGGCCAAGAAACCTTTGTGGGAGTCAGGATCTGACACTTTGACTGCAATTGACCTCTTCGATACGATCGGAGGTTCGGCGAAATGCCGCGAGCTTTCCGCCGCATTCTATGCCCGTGTGGGCAACGATCCGACGTTAAGCCCAATGTTTCCGGGAAAGACCCACAAGTGCGCCATTGAGGAGATGGCGGCGTTCCTGGCTCAGTTTCTGGATGGCCCATCCGAGGACGCGCAGCGCCGGTGGTGGCTGAGTCTACGGGAATCGCATCTCCGGTTTCAAATCGGACAAAATGAGCGGAACGCGTGGTTAGAACTGATGACTGAGACGCTCCACGATACGGAGATCAGCCAACCCATGCGAAGCGCCCTGGCGGAACTCTTCGAAGAAGCGTCGGCGTATATTGTCAATACCGGCCCGGCTGTTCCCGAGACAATACATCGATTGGAAACCTCGGATGTACACGCGCAGATCCGATGTCGATGGCAACAGCAGCGCGAGTTAGACGAAATGGTGTCGGCTGTCCGCGAGGGCGAATTGAACCGAGTGACTGCTCTGATCGAAAGTCCGCTGCTGCAGTCACGATTCCAGCAGAACCGCTCGGTGTTCGCCCAATTCGTTGGTATTTTGATCGGCAGCGACCATAACGTCATGGCGGAGTACGCACAGCGAATTTTGCGCGATAATCCCGATCTGGCGCACGAATGCTACAGCGGCCTCACCCTGCTGCACGCAGCGTCCGCCACCGGGAATCTGGCGCTGGTGGCGGAACTCCTGAAGCTGGGAGTCGACGCCAACATCCAAGACACAGGCGGTCACACCCCGCTCTACCGTGCGGGAAACGAATGCGCCGGCGGCGTCGACACTGTCAGAGCGTTAATTCGCGGCGGCGCAAATGTGGACGCCTGTGATGGGACTAAGCGCTGCACGGCGCTGCACATGGCGGCCCGGCGCGGTAACGTCGAGGCTGCCGAGGCCTTGGTAGAGTGTGGCGCTGATATCGAAGCGCGTGACAGTTATGGCGATACGCCCCTTCGGCGCGCCGTCAATTGCGGGAAGACCGCCGTCGCAGCCCTCCTAATGGCAAAAGGAGCCGATCCGCTTTCCGTGGGAAGCAAGGGCCTCACTCCTCTCTCAGCCGCGCGCACAGACCAAATGCGATGTCTCTTTCAAACATAGGCCAGGCAATAGAACCCATCGACAGTCACCACGATCATGATACAAAACGACGATTTCCCGTGGCGGCCTCATCAGGAACCACTTCGCGTCACACTGACGCGGACGGTCACGATCGCGCTGATCGTCGGCGCGCTGCTGGCCCTGCGCATGGGCGGCTTGGCCTACTGGCCAAAAGCGGCTCTCTTGATGCTCTGGCCGTCGTTCGGCGGCCACTGGGTGGAACTCTGGTTTCTCAACTATTTGCGCCCACGCCTTCGCGTCGCGCATGTCGTGCAGGCCGGCGTCCGCTTCGTGGTGTGGTTCATCGCGGGCGTCGTTCTGTTTCTTGCCGTGAAGCTGACCTCAACAGCGCTGCCAGGGTTTCAGCCGCAGCGCTGGCCTGCCTGGTGGCTCGGCGGGCTGTTCTTCATCGGTATCGAGCTTGTGGCGCATCTCGCGCTGCAGCTGCGCGGGCGCCCCAGTTTTTACAACTCGCGCGGGTAGAGCGCAAGCGTCCGTGGCGCACCACCCCAAAATCGAAGCCTCACACTTTTTTGACCATCTATTGAGTGAGACGCGGTATTGTATTCTCGCGCGGGCAATATGTCCGCGCGAGTTTTTTCGTTTGCCTAATAAATCATGTGAGGCGTCTTATGAAAGCGTTGGTCAAGAGTAAAGCGGAGCGGGGGTTGTGGCTGGAGGATGTGCCGATGCCGAAGGTGGGCATCAACGACGTGCTGATCAAAGTCGATCGCACGGGCATCTGCGGCACGGACCTGCATATCTATCATTGGGACGCCTGGGCGCGCAAGACGATCCCCGTTCCCCTGGTGACCGGCCATGAGTTCGTCGGTGAGATCGTTGAAGTCGGGTCCAATGTCAATGACTTCTTCCCAGGCGAGATCGTCAGCGGCGAAGGGCACGTCGTCTGCGGCCGCTGCCGTAACTGTCTGGCGGGCCGGCGGCATCTCTGCAAGGCTACGCAAGGCATCGGCGTCAATCGCCAGGGCGCCTTCGCGGAGTATATCTCCCTGCCGATGACAAATGTCTGGCACCACCGTGAAGGCGTGGATCTGGATCAGGCGTCGATCTTCGATCCCTTCGGCAACGCCGTCCACACCGCGCTTTCGTTCCCCATTCTCGGCGAAGACGTGCTGATCACCGGCGCGGGTCCCATCGGCGTGATGGCCGCCGCCGTCTGCAAGCATGCCGGCGCGCGTTTTGTCGTGGTCACCGATGTCAACGAATACCGGCTCGATCTGGCCCGCAAGATGGGCGCGACGCTGGCGGTCAACGTCCGAGAGCAAAATCTGGCGGATGTCCAGAAGCAGCTCGGCATGACCGAGGGATTCGATGTGGGCCTGGAGATGTCGGGAAACCCGGCGGCGATGCAGGACATGATTGGGAATATGTGCCATGGCGGTAAGATCGCCATGCTCGGCATCCCCTCGGGATCGATCGATGTCGATTGGAACAAGGTCGTCTTCAACATGCTGACGATCAAGGGCATCTACGGACGCGAGATGTACGAGACCTGGTACATGATGACTGTGATGCTCCAAAATGGCCTGGACATCTCCCCTGTGATTACCCATCGATTTCACTATACGGAGTTCGAAAAGGGATTTGAAGCGATGGATTCGGGCCAATCGGGCAAGGTCATTCTGAACTGGCGCGACGCCTGAAAGGAAGAGCAATGTACGGAGCGGTGAAAGACCGGATTACGCGCGAACTGGACGCGATCCGTGAGGCGGGCCTCTACAAAAACGAGCGGGTGCTGAGCACGCCGCAGGACGCCCACGTGCAGGTCGGCGCGGAAGCGCCCGTGCTGAACATGTGCGCGAACAATTATCTCGGTCTGGCCGAGCATCCCGAGGTTCTGGCCGCCGCGCGCGGTTCGCTGGACCGCTGGGGCTACGGCCTGGCGTCCGTGCGGTTTATCTGCGGCACGCAGGAGATCCACAAGCAGCTCGAATCCGAGATCAGCAAGTTCCTCGGCATGGAAGACACGATCCTTTACTCATCGTGCTTCGACGCCAACGGCGGCCTCTTTGAGACCCTGCTGGGCGCTGAGGACGCCGTGATCTCGGATGAACTGAACCACGCCTCCATCATCGACGGCGTCCGGCTCTGCAAAGCACAGCGATTCCGGTATCGCAACAACAACATGGAGGACCTGGAAGCCAAGCTGAAGGAAGCGGCTGGAGCGCGCACGCGCCTGATCGCCACCGACGGCGTCTTTTCCATGGACGGCATCATCGCCGACCTTCCCGCCATCTGCGAGCTGGCCGAGAAGTACGACGCGCTCGTGATGGTGGACGACTCGCACGCTGTCGGCTTTATGGGCAAAACGGGCCGAGGCACCCCCGAGCACCACGGTGTGATGGATAAGATCGACATCATCACCGGCACCCTCGGCAAAGCCCTCGGCGGCGCCAGCGGCGGTTACACAAGCGCCCGGCGAGAGATCGTCGAGCTGCTGCGCCAGCGTTCGCGCCCGTATCTTTTCTCCAACACGCTGGCGCCGACCATCACCGTGGCGTCCCTCGCGGTTCTGGAAATGCTGACGAACTCCACCGAACGCCGCGATAAGCTAGAAGCAAATACGAAGTTCTTCCGCAAGGGCATTATGGATCTCGGTTACACGGTCGTTCCCGGCGAGCACCCGATCGTCCCGATCATGCTCGGCGACGCCGCCCTCGCCGGCCGCGTCTCCGAAGCGATGCTCAAGAAGGGCGTCTACGTCGTCGGATTCTCCTACCCCGTCGTCCCGCAGGGTAAGGCGCGCATCCGCACCCAAGTGTCGGCCGCTCACTCGCGCGAAGATTTGGAATTCGCGATCGCAAAGTTCGGGGAAGTCAAAGCCGAGCTGGGCATTTAGCCAGTCCTTAGCCGGCGAATGAAATCGCGGCTAGAAAAGCACGATGTGCCCCTCCGGGCACTCCAGAAAAGAAGCGTAATCGCCAGGTTTCTGGGGTCCACGGAGGTGGACATCGTGCTCTTCTAGCCGCGATTTCAATCGCCAGGCGCATCGCCCACGCATACTTCGGATTGAGGAAATTATCGTTATGACGTTCAAAAACACCACTGCCGCCATCGCGCTGACGCTCAGCGCGGCCGCGTCCGCCTTCACCGCTTCTCGCCGCCGACGCACCGTCCTCGCCGCTCTTCTCGGCAAAAACGATTCAAGTGCACGAAGTATACTCGCAAGTTGCGGGACCAAGCAGTCTCGTTCCCGTTTACACGTTTGATGTCAAGGTCGTCCGTCCCGGCAAAGTCAAGGTCCTGATGTCGGTGAACCAGGATAAAACGGGCAAGCCTAACCAGTATATTGACGACGGCAAGGTCGAGCGTGAGTACAATTCCTCCAAAAACACCTTTACGATCGTCGATCCCAAGACGGCCGGCAGTTCGCAATCGCAGCTTCGCGGAATGTCCATGCTCGACAAGTACCTGACAGCGAAGGGGCAGCCGGAAGCGGGTTCGACACGCGCCATCACCACCGAAACCGTCAACGGTCAAGCCTTTACGGTCATTTCGGACAAGCAGCCTCCGCGCCAAAGCGGCCCCGGCAAATTTTACGTGGTGACCAGCCAGCTTTGGATCAGCAAGGCGACTCAGCTTCCCGTCAAGAATAGCTTTATGATGGAGTCGGATGGCAAAACCCGAGAAACGGGCCGCATGACCTTCTCGAACTGGGTACTGAACAAACCCATTCCAGCTGCCCAGGTCGCATGGAACCCACCGGCGGGCGTCACGCTCGGCTCCGAACCGAAGCTTCTCGCCGCCGGCGCCGTCGCTCCCGACTTCGCGGTTCAGACAGCGGACGGCAAAACCGTTCACCTCTCCGACTTCAAAGGCAAGGTCGTCGTGCTCGACCTGTGGGCGACCTGGTGCGGCCCCTGCCAGGCAAGTATGCCCCACCTGGACAGCGTCTACAAAGCCACCAAAGATCAAGACGTACAAGTCCTCGCGGTTTGCGTGTGGGATAAAAAAGAAGCCTACGACAAGTGGCTGACCGAAAAGGCGCCCACCTTCAGCTTCCCAACCTACTTCGAAAACGCCAGCAACGATGCAAGTTTCGCGACAACCAAATACGGCGTGACCGGCATCCCGACACAATACGTCATCGACAAAGACGGCAAAATCGCCGCCAGCAACGTCGGCTACGGCGACGGCGATCACCGGCTCGAAGAGCAGCTAAAGAAGCTTGGCCTCAACCTTCCGGTGACGACCGCCAGTGCGGAAGCGAAGTAGTTCGCAGCGCAGTATCGACAGCAAGGGCGAAGACTGGAAACAGCCTTCGCCCTTTGCATTTCGATTAGCCGCTATTATGCAGTCCTCTGATTCCATCACAAATCCCGTAACGCTTATCGTACGGAAGCATTCTCATACCCTAAGCGGATACCAGAACCGGCAGCACGCCCGGCATTTCCACACTCTCACGCAGGTCTTCCACAACTTTGGCGAGATACGCCGCCAGTTCATCGAGCGACTCCGACGCCCATTCGCCGAAATCGACAATATCACTCATCAGTTCTTCATCAGGACCACGCCGTGAGACGGAGTGTTCGACCTTCCAGCCTGAACTGTCACAGGAGACTTCGAACCGCCATTCGGCGTCGGAACCGTCGAGAAAGGCGGCGGCGACGGATGCGCTGAATGTGATGATCGGTGAGGAGGCGACTCCGTCTCGCGATTTGCGGTCGAAACTGCGTGGGGGTGTATCATAGAGTCGCGCTTCCTTGACGCTGGAACGTTTGAGCAGCCAGCCTAACAAACCGCGCATCTCGGCGCGTGCGTGCGAATATACTTGGAGAAATTTGAGGGCGGCTGTTGTTTCTGAGTCCATTACTTACTTTCCGAAAAACCTGGCGAGAGGAGACTGAAGAACTTCGGTCCGATGGACATTTTACCTAATCCAGGGCACCAAGTACGACACAGATGTTCAGCGCGTAATATCCAGCGCAAGTCAAGCCAAAGGCGTCTGCGAAATCCGCAGACGCCTTTGGCTTGTTTACACGCGAATTTATCTTACCGATGGTCGACGCAGTCGCCCCAGGTAGTTTCAAGGTAGTCGATCTGCCGCGCGTGGCCAGCCATGTGGTCGCCGGGGACGGTCATCCACACGCTGTAGGGCAGTTCCGCGAACGCAGTCACAACCATCGTGTCCAGGGTTTCTGGCGTGGCTTTGTCAAGAGCCGCGACCACGGCGGCGGTGCTTTCTTCGATGTATTTCACGGCGGCTTCGCGCGTGTCGATGTCCTGAGGAACGATGCGCATCTGTTCGATGGCTTGCACGGAGTCCATCGAAAGGGGCCAGGGGTCTCCGTCCAGCAGGGTGGCGAAGGCAAAGCTAGCGGCTCCGCAATGCACGGCGATCTGGAAAGGTGTGCGAGCGGTGGGCGATGGGGACCAGTTCAGCTTTTCATCGGGAACGAAAGAGAAGGTGCTGAGCAGAAGGTCTCGGGAACCGATCAAGGCGCTCTTCGTGCGGTCGAGCGATTCCATTGCGGGCGATGTGATTGTTTCCATGGTGTCTCATTTCCTCTTGGGATTAGCGTGTATAAATAATCAGTCTTCCAAAAATGCCTTCAATCGGGACAGCGCGTTATCCCATTGCTTGGAAACCAGGTCGAGATATTCTTTCACCTCTTCCATCGGCTCCGGGTTGAACTCGAACAGGCTCTCGCGGCCGGCGCGCATGCTGCGCACGAGTCCCACCTCCTCCAAAACACGCAGGTGCTTGGTGACGGCCTGACGGGTAATGTGCGATCCCTCGGTCAGGCGTGAGATCGAATACGGCTGCCCCGCCGAGAGCTTGGCGACCAATGCGAGCCGCGTTTCATCTCCCAGCGCGGCGAAGATGGCGGCGTGGTTAGGCTGGCCCGCGCCGCCGCTAGGGTGTGCTTGTAACATAGTTCTCGATATTTTCCAATTGCGATTCCCAGCCGCCCTCGTCCATACGGAACGCCTCCAGACGGCGGTCAGCGGGGATATTCTCGAAACCGGATTCGACCACTCGAAGGAGCGTGCCGGTTTCAATTGCCTCTAGTGTAAACTCGACGAGCGTAGGTTCCTCCCCCGAGTAATCGATATCGGACTCAATAGCGGCGGGATGCCAATTGTAAGAAAAGTAGCGCTCGGGCTCGATCGCCTTGATGACAGAATTCCACTGGACGTGCTCAAATCCGGGATACGTCATATGCCCGGTCGAAGTCTCCCCGACGACAAAGGGGCCGTGTATCTTCACGCGAAACCATTCGCCAAACTGCTGATAATCCGTCAAAGCGCTCCAGACGCGCGAAACGGGGGCCTTCAACTCAATCTGCTTCTCAATACGGTCGTTTGACATTGGGTTCTATTCGCCTTTCGATAATACGCAACTTAGTAATTGCATATTAGCACATTGAGACAGAAAACGCAATACTCTGGTTGCGTTTTTTTTGCGAAATAAAAAAGCGCCTGCGGATATCCGCAGGCGCTTTCGTCGACTTATGCTCGGCTATTGCCCTTTACCAGCGCCATGAACTCCTGGCGGGTGGCGCGGTCGTCGCGGAACAGTCCCATGACATGGGAGGTAACCATGGTGGAGGCTTGCTTTTGGACGCCGCGCATGAGCATGCACATGTGCGCGCCTTCGATCACAACGGCGACGCCTCGGGGGCTGAGCGCGGTTTCGATGGCTTCGGCAATCTCGGTGGTCAGGCGC
>JAOQAA010000463.1 GCA_025963815.1 Capsulimonas sp. | reverse complement strand
AAAACCGTATTCCAGTGCGCGTCTTCCATATGAAGCAGCCCACGGTGCCCCCCATACGCATGCGAATCACACTCCCACCACTGGCCAATTTGATGGAAACGGAGCTGTCGCCGGATGCGCGGCGACTAGCGTGGGTCTTCGTGATTCCAGACCATGCCAAACACGGCTTGCGATTGCCGTTCTTCAAATCAAGTACTCCTGATACCGTTCAGCAGCTCTGGACCAGCGACTTCAACGGCGGCGACATGCGGCAAATCGCGGTGTCCGACCCCAAGACAGGTGAAGCGCTAACGGCAGTCCATTTTGTCCGCTGGCTGCCGGACGGAAAAACGGTCAGCTTTGTGGATCACGACTCCCTTTACACGATCTCCGCTGAGTAAAATCGCACGCCGCCGCGCACTTTCCAGCGGGATTCGCTATACTGAATAACCGTATCACCGCATGGCGCACGCCATGCTCCGACAAGGACGATCACACTATGAAGAATTTCCTGCCCGTTCTTTCCGCCGCCGCCGCGATCGGCCTGCTTGCCGGATGCGGCAACAAAGACGAAACTCCGCCGCGCGCAGAGCCGCCCGCCGTAACAATTAATGTTCCGCCGGCCGCCACTCCGCCGACGCCCGCCGGCCCGAAGATGTCGGCGACGCCCGGCAAAACACCCGTGGGACCGCCCGCAATCGTCCGCAAGCCCGGCGCGGTCGTCACCACCAAATCGGGCCTGAAGTATCAGGATGTCGTCGTGGGAACCGGCCCGGCGGCGAAGGCTGGCGACAACATTCTCGTCCATTACACCGGCACACTGACCAACGGGACAAAATTTGACTCGTCCGTCGATCGCGGCGAGCCGTTTCCCTTTCAGCTTGGCGTCGGACAGGTTATCCCCGGCTGGGATGAAGGAGTGGCCGGTATGAAAGTGGGCGGCAAGCGAAAGCTGGTAATCCCAGGTGATCTCGCTTATGGTCCCAACGGCCAGGGAGAGATTCCCCCGAATGCAACGCTCAATTTCGACGTGCAATTGATCGCCATTAAATAGACTTGAGACGAGGATATGCGCTATCCTCAATCTCCAGCTTGCGGCCAGTAACATGACAAAACCAGGGCGTCGCCACAATGGCGACGCCCTGGTTTTGTCTTATGGAACTGAAGGCTGTTACCGATTGACCGGTGGATAGCCGCCCGGCGGCGAACCTTCCACGGGAGGAGTCCAGACGGGGGCCTGTAACGTATCAGCGGGCGGAGGCTGCCAGGCGGGCGCTTGCTGGGGCGGCCACTCAGGCGCCTGCTGAGTGTTCGCCGGAGGCGGCCAAGCAGGCGCCTGCTGAGCATTGGCGGCGGGTGGCCATGCGGGCGCTTGCTGGGCATTGGCGGCGGGTGGCCAGGCAGGCTGCGGGGCGACAGGCGGCGGAGGCCAGACTCCCCCCGGAGCGGGCGCGTAGCCGATCTGAGCGGCCATCATGGCAGACTGCTGACGCTCCGCTGTTTCAATGCGCCGCAGATCCGAGACAGCGAGCAGTCCTGGGAAGATGCGAAATAGGGCATAGGCGTGGAAGGCGACGGCAAGCCATTCCTTGCCGAAGACAAGCAGAAGGGCGTCCAGCACGTAAAAGGAGATCCCTACGATGAATGGCCACTTCTTACCTTGCTTTGCTTGCACACCGAACAAGAGCCAAAAACTGGCGACCACCAGGTCGCAGCCAAAGGCGATGACGTGACCGATCCCCGACGAGGGGATATAGTCAATCACCTCCGTCAAGCCCAGTCCCAAAAAGAAATGCCACTGTGAGCCAGTGGCCGCGATGATCGCATTGATCATCGACATTCCAGCGATCCATGTGAACCAGCTGGCTCCATTTGCAATTTTCGCCACTGCCGCGTTTTTCTGCGTGGCGAACGCATTGATCGGCGTCATAAAAAACCTCCAACGATAACAAAATCGAAAATAACACGCGCCTAACTCCCACGACGCTGGCGCGGTCACTCACTATACCATAGGTGGATATCGGTCCGCTACCAGCAATTTCGTGCATTAAAATCATTTTGCGCCAAGTGTGAGATGGCGCAAAACATTACTGAGGGAGAAACAGCAAGAGATTGCTGTGCGTCTTGATGAGTTTTTTCGGACGAAATAGAAGCTTACGCATCTATCCAAACCGGCGCGCGCTCCAGGCGGTCACGCACGGTTTCCCATTGATTGCGGTCCACGAAGAAGACACGGCCGCCGCGCGCGCCGGACGGCTTGAATTGGGGAAAACGCGTGTAGCCGCAGATGGGGGCGGCGACGTAGCCGGCGACGTATTCGGGCTCGTCGGACCAGCAAAGCTCGGCGCGGACGCCGGACCAGAGGACTTTCGTCGCGACCGCGAGGGCGTCCAGGGCTCGGAAGTGCGTCAACCCCTGCTCGGCGAGACGGGCGGCGACGGCGTCGCGAGCGCCGGGAGCGTAATCGAAGTGGGTCGCGCGGACGCCCCGCGCAGTCAGAGGATCAAGACGCTCTCCTGTGAGAGGATCGACGAGGGCGGCGCCGCGCAAAGCGGCGCGCTCAGAGCCGAAGCCGTTTTGCAGGCTTTCAAAGGCGAGTATGATGGCGGGGTCGGAAACGCCGGCCTCCCGCAAAAGCCGCTCGGCGTGAAGGCGGGCTTCGGCGGGACCTCCTGCGTGAATGGTTGTCAATGGAAGCGCGGGAACGCGGGCGAGTTCGGCAAGTTCGATGCGCTCCATTGTGAGACGAACGAAGTCTGGAGAAACGCCACGCGAAAGGGCGCGGGCGATCAGCGCGGCGGCCGCGGTCTCCGCTTCGGCTTCGGGAACGAGACGCTCCGCGCCGGAAATATGCTCACCGCCGTCTTCATGCGCGCCGCCCCGCGCCGCGCGCATGCGGACGCTGTAGAGAAGGAAATTCCCGTCCATGTTCACTCAGCCGCCCCTCCGGGTGACTCACTGCGGCCCCTGAGTGACCCACCCCGGCGCTTCGCGCCACCCCTCCCTTGAAGCAGGGAAGGGTATTTAGGATTGGTTGTCGCAGGCGGCTTTCGTCCGAGAATCTCTTTCCAACCCTTCCCTGCTTCAAGGGGGAGTGGCGCGAAGCGCCGGGGTGGGTCATCGCGCCGGCGGCGCGACAATCGTGAAACCAAGGTCCTCAATCATCTTGTAATCGTCCTCGGCGGACTGGCCCTTGGTCGTGAGATAGTCGCTGACGAAGATGGAGTTTGCGGCGTAAAGTCCCATCGGCTGAAGCGTGCCCAGATGCAGCTCGCGGCCGCCGGCGATGCGGATCTCACGCGTGGGGTTCACAAACCGGAACATCGCGAGCGCCTTCAGACAATAGCGCGGGTTCAAGTTCCATTTATTGGCGAACGGGACGCCGGGGATCGGAATATAGAAGTTGAGCGGGATCGATTCGATCTCTAAGTCGCGCAGCGCGAAGGCCATCGAGACGACGTCCTCATCACTCTCGCCCATGCCGATGATGCCGCCGCTGCACGGAGAAATGCCCGCCTCTTTGATCTCCTCCACCGTGCGCACCCGGTCCGAATGGGTATGCGTGGTGCAGATGCTTCCATGGAAGTCCTCACTTGTGTTAAGGTTGTGGTTGTAGCGGTCCGCGCCGGCGTCGCGCAGACGCTCGGCCTGACCGTCCTTCAGAATCCCCAGACACGCGCAGACCCGAATGTTCATCGTGTCCTTGATCTCACGCACGGCGTCAGCCACATGCTCCAGATCGCGTTCGGTCGGCCCACGCCCACTGGCCACAATGCAGAACGTGCACGCCTTGCTGTCCACCGCGCGCTGCGCGCCCGCGAGGATCTCCTCGCGCGACACCATTGGGTACTTCTCGATCTCGGCCTTGGAGACCTTGGACTGCGAACAGTAGTGGCAGTCCTCGGGACACAGACCGCTCTTCACGTTCATCAAATAGTACAGCTGAACGGTATTTCCGAACGCCGCCCGGCGCACCTCATAGGCCGCCGCCAGCAGCGGCAGCAGCTCGGCGTCCGGCGACTGCAAGGCCGCGAGCGCCGTGGCGCGATCGATCGGCTCCCCCGCCAGCACGCGCGCCGCGACCGTGCTCCAATCAATATTTGTCGGCTTAGTCGGCGACAGCGGCTTCACGCGTTCGATGATCTGCATGGAATGAATTTCTCTCCGTGGCTCAAATCTGGAATGACGGTATGTTACTTGGAATGGATGGGCGATGTCAAGAACACGCTTGACATATTCTATCAGATAGAATATACTATCTCGCAGAGGCAATAGATAATGACGAACGAAAGCGATCTGCTGCGCGGCAACACGCCGACGCTGGTTCTGGCAATTCTATCCGAAGGGCCGCAGCATGGCTACGCCATCGCTCAGCAGATCAACAAACGCACCGGCGATTCGCTCAAGTTCAAGCAGGGCACCCTGTATCCCGTCCTACACACGCTGGAGCGCGAGGGATGGGTCAGCGGCGAATGGCGGCATGTCGAAGGAGAGCGGCCGCGACTCGTCTACGCCATCACCGAGTCCGGCCGAGCGGCTCTTGCCGAAAAAGTGCGGGTGTGGCGCCGATTCTCCGACGCCATGAACAATCTGATCGGCGGAGTGGCGGGGGACGACCGGATCGGAGACGCTCATGAACGAACAGCGTGACCCTTGGCTTCCTTTGATCGGCCATCCGCCGGGAGCAAATGCCTCCCAGGCCGTGATAGGCGACTATCTCGATTATCTCTGCGCGCCGATGCTGGGCATCGTCCCTTATAATCAGCGCCGCCGCCTGCGCGCCGAGGCCGAGGACCACTTGCTCGCCCTCGTCGAAGACTTTGCGGCGGAGGGCTTCACGCCCGGCGAGGCCGTCACGGTCGCGCTCAAGGAGTACGGCGATCCCTGGCGCATCGGCCAGGAATGGGCCGACGCGTGGCTGCGGGGAGCGGCGCCCAGCCGCCTCGCCCGAATCACCGACGCCGCCACCCTGCGCGCCTTCGGCTGGTTCGGCGTTTTCACGGTGGTGAACCTGCTCGCCCTGGAAATTTACGTTCTTGAGCCGTCTCAGCGAGGCATTCTTTCCCTCACGCAGGTGCTTTCGGTCGTGTCGCCCATCGCGGCGGGGATATCCACGGGCTTAGGCCTGGGATCGCGGATTGGAGCCGGCGTCGTGCGCGCCATGACCGCGCTCAGCGCGGCGTCCGCCGCTATCGGCCTGCTACTGCTGCCCCACCTCGAAGTGCTGACATTCGCGGCGATGCAGTTTCTGTTTTGGATTCCGGCAGGCGCGTTATCCGCCACCGTAATAGCCGCTCTGCGGCGTCAGCTTCGGCTCCAGGGCTATCGGCCCACAACGCGCTGAGCATCAAAAATTGCAGACGTCCATTTTGCCCATCTTACGATTGCCTTGTTTCCGGAAAGGAGACGCCATGATTACGCCGCGCACACGCCATGCCTTCACTCTGATCGAACTTCTGGTGGTGATCACGGTCCTCGGCCTGTTGTTCGCCCTGCTGCTGCCGGTCTTCCTCACGGCGCGTGAGCGGTCGCGCCAATCGGCGTGCGCCGCAAATTTGCGGCATATCGGCCTCGCTTTGCAAATGTACAGCTCGGACAACGACAGCATCCTGCCCACACAATTCTCAGCTCTGGATAGCTACCGAAGCAATCACACTTTATACCTATGCCCAGACGGCGATCAGGCTCTCGCAACAGATTACCAATACCGTATAGGCTCACTTCTCTCCGTTGACCCCGACCAGCCGAAGCAAACTCCGGGAAAGATGCTGCATCCCGAACCCTTCACGGTTCTGGCATTCTGCGACAGCCACATCCGCAATAAGTTTTTTCCCACGCAAAGCCCGGGCGAGTTCATCGTCCTGCGCGCGGATGGCTCCGTGTCGCGCGTTCACGCTGAACAGACCGTTCAGTGGTCGTACTACGAAGGCCGCTGGTTTCCACCATCCTCGCCCCCCACTCTCAATTCGTCCATCTGGAATGTGTTCCCCGGCGAACCTTGGCCGCCGTCGTTCGAGAAATGAACATCCGAGGCGACCAGAGCCAGACCACAGGCGGCGCCAACTGCACTCCTGGTGGTAAGCTCATACCAAGCCTATTGACTACATAAGTAGTTTTATGATATGATGCTCTATGAGAACTTCTCACTCTGTCAAAATACCACTAATCGCCTTATTAACAATTATTGCAGTACAAACCATCACTCATGGCGCGCCCCTGCCTCCGATCCCTGCAAACGCCACGCTCGCCGATCCCGCAGCGCGGCGTTATGTTCTGGCGCTGGCGCGGCGGGCGTTCGACGCCTATGCTGCGACACGGACGGTGATCGATCCGCCGTCTCCGGTCCCGGCGTTTTTGCGCGGGCGGAGCGGCGTGTTCGTGAGCACGATGATGCGCAGCGGCGCGCCGCGTACGTGCATGGGAACGCTCTATCCCACGCAGCCGACGCTGGCGGAGGAGATTATCGAGAATGCGGCGGCTTCAGCGGGGCGTGATCGAAGGTTTAAGCCCGTGACGATGAAGGAGCTGGCGGGGCTGAATTTGATCGTCAGCGTGGTGGGGACGCCGCGCGTGATTTCGGAGAGCGCGGCGGCTCGGCTCGATCCGGTGACTGATGGGCTGGCGGTCAAGTATGAGGATCGCTATGGAGTGGTGCTATCGGGGGAGTCGCCGCACCGTGAGAATATGATCGCCTGGGGGCGCGCCCGCGCCGGGGCGAAGCCGAACGCCGCCGTCGAGTTTTT
>JAOQAA010000455.1 GCA_025963815.1 Capsulimonas sp. | reverse complement strand
CGTGGGCGGCGGCGAACACGACTGCAAACTCTCCGATCATCGTCGTCGACCAGTATGGCGGTTTCGACGCCTACCGAATGAACCAGCCCGACGGCACGCATCCGGCCACGGATGGCGAGGACTTCATGGCGCAGAACTATTTCAACGCCATGCTGCCGTACCTCCCGGCTCCGACCGGTTCGTATCAGCCCGTCTTTACCACGTCGCTCTACACCAGGGGCGTGGTCGGCAAACCTTTTTATTATGTTGTTGGAACCACGACGCCCGCGACGAGCATCACCGTAACCGGTCTTCCGGCGGGCCTGAGTTACAGCGGAGGGATCATCTCGGGAACGCCGACCGCCGCGACCGCCCCCGCGCCGCCGCCGGGAGGAAATGCCGACAAGGTCAAGCCGGACCCCGTCACCCTGACCGCGTCGAACAGCGCCGGAACATATTCGGAGACGATTAATCTCGCAGTTGCGGCGTCATATCCCAACGCCGCGTCGCCTGCTGCCATCCCTGGCACGATCTATCTGGATAACTACGATGCTGGCGGTCTGTGGGCCGGATATCAGTGCTACGATAACTCGCTGCCGTACTTCCCGGCGAACTTCCCAAACTTCACGTTCTCCGGCAATTGGTCTGGCCCTTATCGATATGATGATGTCGCGATTGCATCCATCAGCGACACGACGACCAACGGTTATTGCCTCGTCTCCACGGGAGCGCAGCAATGGACGAATTACACGGTCAATGTCGCCACGACCGGCGTGTATCAGATGCAGGTTCGGCAGGCGACGCCCGGCTCCGCCTCGTTTATTCATGTGCTGGTCGATGGCTACAACGTTAGCCTCGGCGCCAATATCGTCGATCAGTATCTTCTGCCGTCCACGGGAAGCTGGAGCGCGTTCACTTCGACGGCGGCTCCTTACAATGTCAACCTGGCGGCCGGCGCGCACACGATCCAGATCTGGCAGGACTCGGGCAGTGTCGATCTGAACTGGATGAGCTTCACGTCCCTGGGGGCGGGGTCTTTTCCAGTGCTGAGCGTCCCGTCGGTTCTTACCGCGACGACCGGCTCACCTTTCTCCCAGACGGTGACCGCCACCAATAGCCCGACCAGCTATAGCGTCCTCGGACCGGGTTGGCTGAAGATGAGCGGCAATGTGCTGACAGGGACGCCGCCGTCGTCGGCCACCTATCAAGCCACGCTGGTCGCCACGAACGGCAGCGGCGTGGGCGCCGAGCCTATCACGATCAACGCGACTACGACTGGTGGCAGTGGCGGCGGCTCGCCGCCCGCGATCACCAGTGCAAGCTCGGCCTCGGGAACCGTGAGAACCGCGTTCTCTTACCAAATCACAGCGTCGAACAGCCCGACCAGCTATGGCGCGTCCGGCTTGCCTGCGGGCCTTTCCGTCAATACCAGTACAGGGCTGATCTCTGGAACGCCCACGGCGTCCGGCGCCAGCAGCGCCACCGTCACCGCGACCAACGTGAGCGGCGCCGGCTCTCAGGCCGTTACGATTACAATTGCCGCGTCTGGTGGAGGAGGGGGAACGGGAACGGGCTTGACGGGCCAGTATTACAACGACCCGACCAGCGGCGCTTCGCAGTTCACGACGCTTGTCCTGACCCGAACCGATCCCACCGTCAACTTCAACTGGGCGCAGGGAACATCCCCTGCCGCCGGCGTCAACGCAACTTACTTCTCGGCGAAGTGGACCGGACAGGTACAGCCGCTCTATTCCGAGTCCTACCAGTTCCACATCACCTCCGACGACGGCGCTCGCCTGTATGTGAACGGTCAGCAGATCGTCAATAGCTGGGGACCGCACGGGCCCCAGGACGACTACGGCGTCATCACACTCACGGCTGGCCAGAAATATAACATCGAGGTCGATTTCTATCAGGGCCTCTACGGCGGGGCCGAAGCGATCCTGGAATGGCAGAGTACCAGCCAGGCGCGCCAAGTCATCCCCTCCAGCTGTCTCTTCCCAAGCGCGGGTTCGCCGCCCGCTGCCCCGGTAATCAGCAGCGCCGCCACAGCTTTAGGGACTGTCAGCTCGGCATTCAGCTACCAAATCGTCGCCAGCAATTCTCCAACGAGCTACAGTGCGACGGGACTTCCTGCCGGCCTCTCGGTCAACACGAGCACCGGCCTGATCTCAGGAACGCCGACAGCAGCGGCGACCTCCACGGTCACGCTCGGAGCGACAAATGCTGGTGGAACGGGGAATAAAACGCTGACGATTACCGTCTCCGCCGGCGCCACGGGCGCGACGCTCACGGGATCGCTCGCGGCGCCTTCGAGCAGCATCAATCTCACCACGGAAGGCACGGTCGATTGGGCGCATTGGGGATCGGAAGGCTCGGGCAACTGGGACCATAAGAATGGGGCGAACCTGCTCGCCAACTGGGTATGCACAGGCACGATCTTCACCTATGGTGGAAACGCGATCAGCTACCTGTGGAGCGACGCCCTGAATTGGAATGGAACCGCACAGGCGACCGGTGTGTACTTCTCCGGCCAGAGCAATTACTTCTCGTTCACCGCTCCGGCGGACACCACCACGCGCACCCTCAAGGTGTATGTGGGCGCCAACGGCGCAAACGGAACCTTGAACGCGCACCTGTCCGACAACTCTGCGCCTGACTACACCAACGCGTCCGTCGCCCAGAACAGCAACGGCGTTTACACGCTCACATACCGCGCGGCCAGCGCCGGTCAGACATTGACCGTGAAGTGGACCAATACTAGCGCCACCGGCAGCATCACTATGCAGTCGGCGTCGCTTCATTAGAAAGATGGCCCTCACCCCCGGCCCCCTCTCCCAATTCTGGGAGAGGGGGAGTCAGAGTAGGATTAAGATCTTTGAATTAAGATATCATAATTCAGAATCCTAAAACTCAAAAACTCGGGCTCCCCTTCTCCCAGAATTGGGAGAAGGGGCTGGGGGATGAGGGCCTCCATCCACACGACCATCTGAGGAGAAAGCTTTGCACACGATACAAGACAGCTCATTGGGCGTTCACATCTATCAAGAAAACGGGGAAGTGCTGGCCGAAGTTTTGGACCTTGTCAGCGGCTCCGTTTGGGGACCGGCGCCTGCCTTCACGCTGGAGATCTACTCCATTCTTCTCCGCCGGACAGAAACTATGACGCAGCCCGATGCGAGGATCGCGCAGGGGGATGACTGGATTGATGTGACGCTCGGCGTTGATAACCAATTTTTCAGCGCGTCGGCGACGGCGCGTTTTTCCATTGAGCGTGGAGAACTGGTGGTAGAGATCCCCACCGAGCGCATCCAGGAAGGCAGTCCGGAGACCTCTCTGCTCTGGGGGGTGCACGTGCTTCCGGGCCTGCTCAAGACGTCGCCGGAAACCCCCGGACATCTGGTGCTGCCTTACCGTGTCGGCGCGCTTTGCTACCCCGAGCGGCACAGCCGCCACGAGGAAAACTTTTTGATCTACGGCGAGCAGAGCCAATGGGAGCTAATGCCGATGCTTCCCATGTGCGGCGCTGTGCACGCCAATGACGCCGCCGCAATGCTGCTGATCGCCGAGCAGGGCGACTGCGACGCCGAATGCCGGGTCGCGACCGACGGCGAGGGTGGTGGACAGGTCAGTTTCTCGATGCGCTATCGCTATACGCGGATCGATCCGGTCGATCCGATCGACCGTCGTTTGCGCTTCACGCCGCTGCACGGCGTGGACGCTGGATACGCCGGCATGGGACGCCGCCTGAATGCGCACGTTCTGGAAAAAACGGGACGGGCGCCGCTCGCGCAGCGCGCCGAGGAGAATCCGGATATCGCGTACGCCGCGAAATCCATGGTTCTCAAGATCATGCACGGATGCAAAGAGATCGGTCCGATCAGCGGTGATGGCCGTTTCCATCTCGCCACCACGTTCGCGCAGGCGGCGGAACAGCTTTCTCTCTTGAAACGCAGTGGGATCGAGCACGTCATGGTCCAGCTGACCGGCTGGAATTTGGAGGGGCATGATGGCTGCTGGCCGACCCGCTTCCCGGTGGAGCCGGCGGTCGGAGGCGAAGAGGGCCTGCGTGCGCTGATCGCGCACGGTCAGTCACTGGGATTCCAGATGCAGGTGCACGACAATTATCTCGATCTGTATGAGCGCTCTTACTGGTTTGATCCCGAATTGTGTACAGGCGATGTCTACGGCGGTCCGCTGAAGCGCGGCTGCTGGGCTGGAGGGATCAACTACATCGGCTGGCCGCTTGCCTATCCCGAGGCCCTGCTGGGCGACCAGATGCGCGAAGTGCAGAAGCTCGGCCCGGCGGGCATCCACTATATCGACGGAATGGGCCTGCCGCTCGAAGTCTCGTACAACCGCGCGCACGGCGAGCGCCGCTACCGCCGGGCCTGCGCCGACGGCGTCGCGCGAATCCTGCGGACCAGTCGCGATGTCTACGGCTCCACAGGAACGGAGAACGGCTATCTTTATTGCGCCGCCGAATGTGACTATATCGGCTCTCCCTTTTTGGACCTGTTCGGAGAGCCCGTCAGCGAGATGATCGACCAGATGGTTCCGCTGTGGTTTATGGCGATGAAGGGGCATGTCTTCACAAACCTCCACGATACCTACAACGCCGTGGCGGACAAGGACCAATATTCCCAAATCACGGTTGTCCATCGAATGCTTAAGATGGCGGAGCTTGGCATTCTGCCGCGCAACGAAGGCGTCGCCATTTCTGGCGAGTGGGGCTACCCGCTCGAAGAAACGGTTGAAGCGATGCGGCTGGAGTACGATCTGATGGTCGGCCGCCTCTCGGAAACGATCGTCGCATCGCTTGTGGATCACCGGGTTCTTGCGGGCGATCCCAATAACAACGACCATATCACCTATTCCCGTTTCTCAAGCGGCGTCGAAACGATCTGCGACTACAAGCGCGGCCGATTGGAAATCAACGGACAAGATTATCCGCTGCCGACGGACTTCGTGAAACGACCTCCCGTGCCCCGCGGAAACTGTTCGCCGCTGGCTGATGGGGCTTGTGTGTGATTGCAGGAGGGGCGGGCGCTCTCTGGGCGCTTAACTGCCGGCCGCCTGGCCCTCCTTTGTTTATGGGGTGTATTTTAAGATGGAAATGGGGTTCAAGCCTTGAACTTAAGCTGGATCGATTGGACCATCGTGGTTGTCTCCCTAATCTTGATCCGCGCGGTCAGCTGGAGCACGCGGTCGCTGATGCGCGGCGTCGCCGACTTTCTTTCGGCCAACCGACTTGCCGGGCGCTATCTTCTCACGATCTCCGGTGAGGTCGGCGGCTTCGGCGTCATCTCCATGGTCGCGGGGTTTCAAGCCTTTACATCGGCGGGGTTCCCAACGATGTGGTGGGGACTGATGTCCGCGCCGCTCGGGATTATCTTCGTCATGACGGGGTGGGTATATTACCGGCTGCGCGAGACGCGGGCGCTGACAGTGCCGCAGTTCTTTGAGATGCGCTACAGCCGCAGGTTTCGAATTCTAGCGGGAAGCCTGTGCTGGCT
>JAOQAA010000411.1 GCA_025963815.1 Capsulimonas sp. | reverse complement strand
AACACGGAACACTCGCCTGGCCTGTAATTACGAACACCCCTTTTCCCGCCCGAAGGGCCTTGCTGGAAAAAGGGGAAAGCTTACCCAAGCGCCGGGGGAATAGGTCACGCAACGCCGCGCACCATCCGCACCCCGAACACCCCCCCAATCTCATCACCCTGCGTCGCCTCAAAGCGCACCGTAACCTTCTCTTTCCCCGCAGTCAGCTCCGCCGGGATCGCGTACTCCACATCGTGGAAGATGCCATTCGCGCTTCCTGGGCGGCTGCGCTCGATGGCGTGCTCGCCGATGCGCTCACCATCCACCAGAATATCGAATGTGCGCGGCTGGAACTCCAGTGTCTGGTAGGTGGCGGTCACGACCATGGGGTATGCGGGGTCGATGGGCAGATCGAAGGAGAACCAGCCCTTGCCGCGGCGGCCAGGGCGGCCGAGAACTCGGTCGGGGGTCGTGCCGGATTCTTGCAGATTGTAGTCGCGCTCGGGCTGCATCTCGCCGGGCTGTGCGTAGGCGACCGTTGCCGCTTCTAAAAGACGTTTCTTATCCTGCGCGGCGGCGACTTCTGCGGACTTTATCACCCAGTCTTCGGAGGTGTAGAGATCCCAGTAAGCCGAGTATGTGCGCCGATGCAGACGGAAGAAGGGAACGAAATCGACGTCAGCTTCGCGGGCGGCGTTGTCGCTGTCGCGGCCGACGCCATCGCTGCGGAAGTGTCCGGGGAGACCGTCGGTGGGTTTCAGCCACTCGCTGGGCGGAACGTCGGCGGCGATGAAGATGGGCGCGCTGATCGGCGCGATTGGCTGCTCCGGTCCTAAATCGCCGGCGAGAACGAGTGGTCCCCAGAGCAGCGCGACGCGACTGGGATTGTCCGGCAGGGCCTCGGTGTACAGCGTTTTGGGAAGTGACAGGGTTACGATGTCGCCGTCGCGCCACGTTCGGTCGATCTTGACGTACCAGCCTGGATACGCTAGATCGGCGACCGGAGCGCCATTGACGCTCACCGTAAATCCAGCGCCTGCCCAGGAGGGGCGTCGCAGAGCCAGCGTCAGACGGCGCGGCGTATCCAGCGACAATGTGAGCGTGGCGTTTTCGCCTTCCGGAAGCGTGGTGTCCATCGTCAAACGGGCGCCGGCGGATCTCCACTCGGCAGTCGAAGGCGCGTAGAGATTGACCCAAAGCCGATCGCCGGCCTCGTAGTAAATCCCATCGCCGTGCAGCGCGTGGCTCTCCATGCCGCTGCCCACGCAGCAGGTAAAGTCGTGGAATTTGTCCTGGTATTCGTGCTCGACGCCGCGTCCGACCGGGACCATGTAGCACATGCGCCCATCGTCGGGATCGATCGATCCCAGCACGTGGTTGAACAGCGCCCGCTCGTGGAACTCGGCGTACTTGATGTCCGGCTCCAGCGCGAACAGCGTCCGGGTCATCTTCAGCATATTATAGATGTTGCAGGCTTCGTCCGTACGGCCATCAACGCGTTCACTGAGCTCGTCGGGCGGGCCGAAATACTCGTCCTTGCCGTGCCCGCCGGTCGCGAAGGTGTGATGCTTCACCACAGAATCCCAGAAGAACCGTGCGGCGACGCCGTCTCGCGCTCGCCCGGTTTGGATATAGCGCGACAGAGTTCCGATGAGCTTGGGGATCTGCGTATTGCCGTGCAGACCGCCAAGGGCATTCTTTCGGCGCGCAAACGGATCGATCACCTCGTGATGCTCGAATCGGTCGGCGAGCGCCAGCCAGCGCAGTTCTTTCGTGTCGGCGTAAAGGTCGACAAAGACTTCGTTCATGCCTCCGAACTCCGTCTTCAGCATCTTCTGGACCTGCTCTTCACTGAGGTCTAAAAGAATTGTCTCCGCCCACTCCGCGAATCGTACTTCCAGTTCCAGCGCCAATGCGTTACCGGTCCATCGATACGCATCACGCAGGCCTGCGTAGGTCTTGTGTATCACGTACCAGGGCGCCCAGAGGCCATTGAGATCGAAGCCGCCGCTGCGGATATCCCCGCGCGCAACTTCCTGAAAACGTTCTTTTCCGTTCTCAAGCGCGCCAAGATAGCCGTCGCCATTCGCCGCCTGGACTTCGCTCATCTCCTGCACAAGATAATCGGCGCGCTGCTTGAAGCGCATGTCGCCTGTCGCCGCGTACATCAAACTCACCGCCGAAAGATAGTGACCGGCAATATGTCCCGTAAGGTTACGCCCCTCCCCGTCCCATCCTTCATATCCCACCGCCTTGGGCTCAAGCCCCACGCGCAGCCGATAGTACGCTATCATTCGATCCGGCTCTAGCTCCAGCAAGTATTGCGCAACGAGGTCCTGCGCGTGCTTCAATGGACCACTGGTGAGACGCACGGCCGAAAGCGGAATCGGCCGGGCGGTAAAGGGAATTGGCCCCGCAACTGGGGAGGAAATGGTGGAATTGGTTCCGTTCATGCGATATTATCGTCTCTTTTTACTCTGGCGAGCAATGGAATCACCAATAAGAATATGGAACATAATGAGGATGGCGCCCGCATCAAAATATTACCAGGAAATATCATGATGCTCCATGGTGTTTTCTCTCCAGGCCAGTGATAATGGTGCTGCTAAACGTTTCGCAGACAATTTTATCATTGCTAGAATCGCTATCCAGAAAAGAGCAGCCAATATGACTATTTACCGTCCCTCGGCTCGCCGAGGAATTCTTGCGCTACCCATCATTGCGCTCGGCATGCTGCACGTTCCGAACGCCGCGCTAGGACAGACTCCGGTCAGTCTCTGGACATTCGACCAGGGCACGGGAACATCGGCTACAGACACTGGCAGCGGCGCTCATAATGGGACGCTGCAAAGCGGCGCCGCGTGGACCAGCACGGCGAAGGTCGGCGCTTACGCCATCAATTTTCCAACAAGCGGCAATGTCGATGTTTCCGTTCCCGTCGTGAATACGTCGCAGAGCTTCACGGCGGCGTGCTGGGTCAAACTCAACAGCACGGCGGCGTATGAGACGTTCATGAGTATTGACGGGGCCAATGTCAGCGGTTTCTTCCTGCAATATAATGCTGGCAACGGCAAGATCTCATTTAACCGATTGGCAAGCGATTCCGTTTCCGCCGCCGCCACAATCGCGGCCGCGACGACAGCGCCGACCACGGGCGTTTGGTATCATGTCGCCGGCGTTTACGACGCGACAGCACAGACGATCTCGCTTTACGTCAACGGAACTCTTCAGCAGACAGTCTCTTTCACGACACCCTGGCAGGCGACCGGGCATACCGAGATCGGTCGCGGATTTTACAACGCCGGCGCGGCGGATTATACCAACGGCAGCGTCGATGACGCGCGTTTCTACAACTCCGCCTTGAACGCCACCGCCATCGCAACGCTTGCGGGAACGGGTACGGCAACGTCGTCGTTCCCAGCGCGCGTCTGGCAGAACGGCGGTACAACTGACGCCTCGGATGTGACGGGCGCTTACGTTTCACAAACATCCACGACGGCAACGATCTTGCTTTCGGGCGGAACAACGCAGGTCCTCACAATCTCCACCCTCGGGGATGAAGACAAGCGCTATCTCAAGAATATGCTCGCCGTCACACAGCCGTTCCGATCCTTCACTCGAAACTATCTCGATTCTGTCGGCGCCACGCATTCGGAGACGTTCCAGGCGTCTCTGATCAATATCACTGGGTTCAACAGTCCCCTTTCTAAGCAGCAAGCCGTGGTCGTACGCCAGGACAGCGGACAGGCGCGCGGCTACTCTATCAGCGACCTGAGCACTGCCGACCAGACGTATGTCAATTCGCTCGCCGCGAGTTTCCCCGCACCGCCAGCGCCCAATGACGGCGCCAGTTATGCCGTCCGATACGACCAGTACAGCCCGACATCCGCCCCGGAACCTTACAACACCTATACGACGGACCATTTCGTTTGGTACTGGGGCAACAGCATCCAATCGGACGCCACAGATTGGAGCAATGCGGCGTTCCGATCCATGAACTTCGCTTACTTCGAGAAGGTCTGGAATTATTTCAAAAGCGTCAATGCTCCCCTCCCCGGCTGGAACTCCACCAAGTACAAAACCAATATCTACGTCACGCGCACCGGCCTTTCCGTCTATCCCGACGGCTTTGCCTTCGGCGGACAGAGTATTATCATCGCGCCGGCGGCGATGCTGGAAGGATCGAGCGTCATCCCCCATGAGTTTGGGCACACGATGCAGATGGCTTCGGGCGGCTTCCAAAGCAACGACAATGTCGGCTGGCTCTGGGAATCGCATGCGAACTGGGGCGCCGACAACTTCGTTCCCGGCCTCGCGCTGGCGCTGGGGGTCTACTCCGAGCGCGCGCATTACGAATTGGAATCCTCACGAGACAACTATGGATCGTGGCCGTTCCTCCAATACTTCGCCGAACATCCGAAGTTCACGCCGGCCTTTAACTTCGACATCTGGAAGCAGGCGCTGCGCAATTCCGGTGGCGCCGCGACCGAAGTTCCCTTCCAGACGATGATGCGCCTCGGCGTCAACCAGGGCACATTCACCGGCACTGGCGCTGCGGGCTTTGGCGATATGATTGGCGAGATGGCCGCGCACAACGCCACCTGGGACTACACATATCAGCAGGGATACAACGATACTCTTGTCTATCTCTTCACCAGCGGCGCTCCCTACCGTGGACGCACCGTCCTGCAAGCTGTTCCCGACCGGTCTGGCTGGTACCGCCCGATGTACTCGCAATCCCCACGTCAGTACGGGATTAATTTGATCGATCTGACGCCGACCACGGGCGCAACTTCAGTCACAGTCAATCTCGACGGCATTGTCGATTCCACCCTGTCATCGAATTGGCGCGCGCAGATCGTCGCGATCAATGCGAATGGACAGGCGCGTTACAGCCGCATGTGGAAGACCGGTTCCGGCCACATGTATATCAATTCCAGCGATGTCAAACTCATCCTGGCCATCACCGCCGCGCCGGATGTCTACGCGATCCAGCCCTTCCGGCCCGGATACAATAAAGTCAAACGCCACTTCCCCTACGAATTGCAGCTGACGAACTGCACGCCGGTGACGGCGCCTCCCGGCATCCGCAGCCACACCGGCATTGCGGGATCGACCTTCGCGAATGGCGGCGGCTTTGTCGCCAGTTCCGCGACGGTGGCGTCCACAGCCTATGTCGGGCCAAACGCCCAGGTTCTCGACAGCGCCCAAGTTCTGGGAACGGCGCGTATTGAAGACAACGCGACGGTTATGGGCAACGCCATCGTCTCGGGAACGGCAGTCGTGGGCGGCTACGCCGTCGTGCGAGAATCGGCCAAGGTCAACGGCAACGCCCGCATCCGTGAGTACGCCGTGATCCAGGATCAAACAACGATCACCGGCAATGCGCGTGTTCGGGAAGCGATCAATGTCGAGGGTAACGGAACGGTCAATGGAGACGTGATGGTGAAGGGCTTCGGCGATCTCTACACGGACTCTGTGGCGACGCTTGGCGGCGGCGCGATCATTGGCCAGGACTCGGAAGTGCGTCTTGGCGGATTGACCGCGCCCGTCACCTATGGAACGCTCTACGGTTTCATGGGCACGACTGAGTTAACCGACCCGGCGCAAGTCGTTAACAACAAATATCTGTCCGCGCACTGGGACTTCGCCGCGCCCCGAACCCGGGTGCTGATTGACGCCCTGGCTGACAACGACGGCGAACTGCGCGGCGCCGCCGCCTTCGGGACCGACGGAACGCGCAGCGTACTGAACACGGATGGAACCAGCGGCTACGCGACTTTCGAAGGCAGCGCCATCGACACCGCTGGCGCCACGTTCGACATGCAGATCAAGTGGACCGGAACCACCGCCAACCAAAAAGTCTTCGCCTTCGGAGGCGCCGGCGGCTCGCTGTTCTTCACGCCCAGCAACTCCAGCGCCAAAGCAGCGTTCACAATCGTGAATGGAACCACCACGCAGACTGTCACAGCGACCAGCGCCATCCCGGCGAACGCCTGGGAGCGCATCACCATCACCTATGGCGGCGCGACGTGCAAGATCTATCTGAACGGAACGCAGATCGGCAGCAGCACAACCATGACCAACACCCTCGACGCGATCAAGGCAACCGCCGGCTACCTCGGACGCGGCGCTGATGGAACGGGCTTCTTCAAAGGAGAGTACTACGATCTGGGCATCTACCGCACCGCCTTCGCCAGCTATGCGGCGATGGTTCCACCGTACACGCGACCATAGACAAAAAGAACTGACTTCTCAACAAATGGCCTCAGAGATTATCAAAGATCTCTGAGGCCGTTTTCTTTTCGCTAGAGAATAAAGACGATGCGTTTCTTGCCGTCATCTATTCCCCATGATTGTTCGACTTCGGACAACGGTATCGCCTGGGTCACAATCTCAAATTTGCCTGGGACGGCGGCTTGCAGAACTCCATCAATGTCGCCGAGAATGCGCTGGATTGGTATGCTCTTCAATCCGCTGCCCATCAGAACGATGGCGGATGAACGCAGCGCAGCGCCTGGCAAGGCGATATTTGCGCCACTGATCGAACCGATCTGTACGAAGCGAATGGGGACCGCCTCGGGACCCGCTTTGGCTCCCGCCATCAACAGCAATTCTGCGCTTTCACCCCACAGATAGTCCGCAACGACATCTACGCCAGCCGCGAATTGCTCCTGAAAAGCGGTCTCAAGCGCGTCCGCGCCGAGCGTCAATGGGATGACGACATCTGCTCCGAGAGCTGTCAACGATTGCAGCGCCTCGGGATTGCGGCCCGTCGCGATGACTTTTTTCGCGCCCAGATACTTGGCGATTTGAACGGCCAAGCGCCCCGACGCGCCGGTGGCGCCGTTCACGAGCACCGTTTCGCCAGGCTGTAGTTTGGCGCGCTCTTTGTAAGCCGCCCAGGACGACATGCCGGGAATCGCAATGGCGGCGGCCGTCACATCATCCAAGTCCTCCGGGAGATACAGGCATTGCGCGAACGGCGCCGTCGCCACTTCCGCCATGCTGCCGAAGGGAGCGTTCGGCAAAACAAAATAGACTCGATCTCCACTCTCGAGTCGCCCTACTCCGTCCACACCCACAACGAAGGGCAACTCGCCCGAAGAACTATAGTGGCTGCCGGACGCGCGTCCTCGCACTAAGTGGCTCAGCGCGGCGGCGGTGACATCGATACGATTCTCCCCATTTATAGCGACGGGGTTCTTGAAATCACCATAGATAGGCGTTTTTCCGACTTCCGTGACAATTGCAGCTTTCATGGCGTCATTCTCTCCACTGGTTATTTAAGTGCATTATACACATAAATCACGAAATTATGTGTATAATGCACTTATGAATCCAGAATTACGCGAACTGCATGAAACGCTGATTGATTTGATCGGCCTTTTCAATCAGCCGCAGCGAGACGCCGTTTTGATCGAAGAAGCGGGGATTTCCATCGATCGCGCGCTCTTTCCCTTGTTGGTGCGTATCGAGCGGCGCGGTCCGATGGGAATTGGGGAATTGGCCGATCTTGCGGGGCGAGACTACACAACCGTGAGTCGTCAGGTCACCAAGCTGGAAGGCCTGGGACTCGTGACGCGGCAAGTCAGCCCACGCGATGGCCGTGTCAGCGAAGCAACAGTCACAGAGAAAGGCAAGGCGATGACGGATGCGTTGGACGCCGCCCGCGAGCGATTGGCGTGGCCAATCCTTGCCCGGTGGGGCGAAGAAGATAGAAAAGATTTAATACAGCTTCTTCGCCGATTTGTGGATGACGTCTCCGCACACCCTCAGGCCAGAGAAGATTAGAGCATTCATTCCAGCGCGTACTCCAGCGCCTGCTCTAAACTCAATGCGCGCCCCTCTTCCCAGGCGAAGGCGAAGTGTTCATCTCCCATCGCGGCCCGGGCGTGACTGATATCCCGATCGTACTTCTCGACATCACGGGGGCGCATTCGGGTTCCTATTCCGTCGCGCAGGGCCTCAGCGGCGGCCCAAAGGTGCACGGCTTTTTGCGTCTCGGCTTGCGTCCACTTGATGTACGCCATACTAACCAATCCCATTGCCAGACCGTCTTGATCGCCCATCCCCTGGCATAGAACAATATGCTCTGCAATCAATGCGTGCGCCATGGCGTAGTCCCCCTGACGGCTGGACAGAGCGCCTAGTTTTTCGAGGTTTTTGACGATCCAAACGGTGTCTCCAATTTCGCGCGCCACGGCAAGGCTTTCCTCGTGGTTCATGCGCTCTGCGCCGGCGTCGCCGAGACGATTGCCCAGGCCGCCCAAGGCGTTAAGACGCAACACAACCCCGATCTTGTCTCCGAGTTCACGAGAAGCTTCCAGGCTTTCTTCATAATACGCCCGCGCGGAAACGTAATCTTCAAGCCGAAAAACCAGCACACCTAGATTATAAAGAGCCAAGGAGATATCGGCTTTCGTTCCCACCTCCCGAAGGGTCGGCATGATCTGCTCATTGAACTTTCGCGATTCCTCGAAATACTTCCTTTCCAATGTCCAATAGCCCTGATAATAGTGCAATTGAGCCAATTCATTGCTGGCGGTAACAATCTCCTCTTTGTCGCCCCGCGCTCGAAATTCGTTTAGGCTCTGCTGACAGTGAGACTGCGCCTCTTCGTAATAAGTGAGCGCCGCCGATGCGTCGCCCTGACGATGCGCCAGATCGTGCAAATTGCAAAGAATATGTCCAACGCTCCGACGGTCGCTCCGCCGTTGATAGATCTCCAGGCTTTGTTCATAATAAGCGCGCGTTGCGGAGAAGTCGCCTTGATTCATGGCCAGGGCGGCTGCCCCGCGCGTCGCTTCGCCGCGCGCCGCGCTCTCTTCATGAACGCTTCCCCGCATCAGCGCTCGATGCAGGATCGCCCTTCCTTCGCCGAAGCGCCGAGTTTCCACCCATAACCGCCACAGCGCAGCGGCCATTCGCAAGCCGATCTGCGCATCCCGCTCATCCCCTTCGCTGCATCTGTCGAGCGCCGCACGCAGGTTGTCATTATCAATATCAAGAAGACGCACCATTCGATCCAAAGGCACGGAAGAGAGACCGGCAAGACCTGCGTCTTCGGCAAGCGTTAAGAACCAATCTCGATGCTTCATTTGAACCAGCCGCTCCTGGCCACTCTCCACAAGCCGAGAGTTCGCGTATTGGCGAACCATCTCCAGCAGTCGATAGCGTCCGATTTCCAAGAGCCCTGTTCCATCAAAAACTACGAGTGATTTATCGACAAGCGAAGTGAGCAGATCCAGCACCTGCTCCACAGAAACGTCTTCACGGGAACAGATCGCTTCGGCGGCTTCCAAACTCCAGCCGCCGCTGAAGACGGAAACGTATTCCAGCAGGCGCTGTTCCGGCGGACTGAGAAGTGAAAAGGACCAATCGAGTGTCGCCCTCAGTGTCTGCTGACGCGAATGAGCCGTTCTGTTTCCGCCGATAAGCAAGCCAAGACGGTCACCCAAGCGCGCGGCAATTTGCTCGACGGTCATCGCCCGCACGCGGGCGGCGGCCAGTTCCAGCGCGAGGGGAATGCCTTCCAAACGCGCACAAATCTGCGCAACTGGCGCTGCGTTGCTCCCCATCAGCGTGAAGGTCTTCCGCACCGCCTGCGCACGCTCCACGAAGAGCTGCACGCTCGCATAGCTTTCGAGCACCCGCACGCGCGCCACATCCCCGGGCGGCAAATGCAACGGATCTGGAACGGGCAAGCCTGGCACTGTCCAGGCCGCCTCCCCGGTCACCCCCAGCCCCTCACGGCTTGTCGCAAGGATACGCAGCCCCGCGCACGCTCCGAGAAGCTGCATGGTGATTTGCGCGCTCGCCTCCAGCAGATGCTCGCAGTTATCCAGCACCAGCAGCACACCCTTAGGCTTCAGATGATCGATCACGCTCTCCATGAGCGTCCGACCCGGTTGTTCCCGCAGCCCCAGCGCGCTCGCGATCTGCGGAGCGATTTGACTTCCATCTGAAAGCGCATCCAGCGCGACGAGGAAGACTCCGTCGGCGAACTCCTGTGCAGTCTCCTCCGCGACCGCGATCGCCAGGCGCGTCTTGCCAATTCCGCCCGGTCCTGTCAGCGTCGCCAGCCGAGACCGCCGCAGCAGCGCAAGCACGTCTGCCCGCTCATCCTCACGCCCAATAAGATCCGTGAGCGGACTTGGCAGATGTCCCGCCACTCCCGAAGGTTCCTCTTCGGACACAGAGGGAGCGGCCGAAGCGACCGAACGGCGGCGCGCCTGCGTCCGCAGGCGCGTATAGACTGCCGTGGTCTGTTCGTCAGGCGACGCGCGCGGATCGTCCTTGCGCAGGAGACGCACAAACGCCTGATAGACATGCAAAGCTGCGTTGCTGTCTCCGCCCCCAGCCAGCGCCTCCATCAGCCCGCGCTGCGCGCCTTCGCGCCAGGGATCGAGAGCAACCGCCTTTTTACAGTAGGAAGACGCGATGGCGAAGTCGCCGGCGGCCAGCGACGCATCCGCCAGCGTCTGCAAGGCGTGAAGGCAGTCCTGCTCGCGCGCGCCGCGTTCCTGATGGATCCATTCTTCTGTGCAGCCCTCCAGCAGCGGCCCACCATAAAGCAACACAGCCGTCGCCAGTTCCGGAAGGCTCTTTGCCGAAATGGCCGCATCAAACGCAAGCACATCCACATCGGCGCCGGCAAGATCCAGAGAAAGCGTGTGGCGAGCGGGCGATAGCAAACGCCCTCCTGCACTGCCGAGGGCATGGCGGAGCTCGCTGAGGACCACGCGCAGGTTCATCGAGGCCCGGCTCTGCGTTGCGTCCGGCCACAGCGTACCGGACAGCCAGTCACGCTCCGCGGATCGTCCAGCGCGAAGAACCAGCAGCGCCAGCAGCCAAAGGGATTTTCGAGAACGCAAATGGGATAATGGGCGCCCTTCCACCTGCACCTGCATTGGGCCGAAGAGAGTGAGGCTGAGAGGAGAGGGTGTGAGTTCTGAAGCGATGGCGATTTCCTCACAGCGAGATGTCGTTCAAGAGAGATGCGTTCATCTCAAAGAGAGACGGCCTCAAGATGTTCCGGGCGTCGGAACGTTTTTCCTCCTGTCCCGAGAACGCAGCCGAGAACGCCCACCGGTGATAATAGGCCATTACTCTCCAGACAGGCCGGAACGCGAGGAGCAATGATGAACGACTTATTGGAAACAGCGATTGAGGCGCACGGTGGTTTGAGCCGCTGGAACGAACTGACAGAGGCGCGGGTGGAGGCGTCGCTCACCGGCGCCATCTGGTATGTCAAAGGCAAGCCCGACGTGCTTAAAGACATTGTCATGACCATCGACACGAAAACGGAGCGTCTGGTCACGGATTTCCCCGGCCAGGACAAGCGCACGATCTTCGAGCCGAACCGCATCGTCATGGAGACGGTAGATGGGAAGCCGATTGAGGTCCGCGACGATCCTGAGAAGTCATTCGAAGGCCAGCAGCGAGAAACGCCATGGGACGATATCCATGTCGCGTACTTCCAGGGTGAGGCCTTATGGACCTATCTCACCACCCCGTTTCTCTACACATACGAAGGATTTGAAAGCGAAGAAATCGCGCCAATCGAAGTCGAAGGGGAAACATGGCGGCGTCTCAAAGTCACATTCCCAGACTATGTGAAGAGCCATACACGCGAGCAAATCTCCTGCTTCGGCCCCGACGGCCTGCTGCGCCGGCATGATTACACCGTGGACATCCTCGGCGGCGCGACCGGCCTGAACTACGCCTCGGATTATCGCGATGTCGGCGGCATTATCGTTCCCACGAAGCGGCGGATCTACGCCTACGAGGGCGACTATGTCAAGGTTCCCGAGCCGTTGCTGGTCGCCATTGACATGGGCGAAATCACATTTCGTTAAGGCGTCTTCTTGAGAGACCGGAGGGACACATTGGCGCACGACATTCTTTTCACGCCGCTGCGGCTCGGAGCGATCGAACTTCCGCATCGCGTGATCATGGCCCCGCTCACTCGCATGCGGTCCGGCGTTGGAGGAACGCCGACGCCGCTGAACGTCGAGTACTACGCTCAGCGCGCAACGGCCGGTCTGATCTTCACGGAAGACACTACGATCAGCCGTCAGGCGCAGGGCTATCCAAGCGTCCCCGGCATCTTTACTCCCACGCAGATCTTGGGATGGAGAGCCGTGACCGATGCAGTCCATGCCGATGGTGGGCGCATTGTGATGCAGATTGCCCATAACGGCCGCAACTCACACTCGTCGTTCATGCCGGACGGCGAGCTTCCTATCGCTCCGTCCGCCATTCCCCCCACGGGGCAAGCGCATAAGCCTAATTTTGAACCCGTGGACTATGAGACGCCCCGCGCTCTGGAGACGAAGGAACTTCCCGAGATCGTGGTGGCGTTTCGAGAGGCGGCGCTGAACGCGATGGACGCTGGGTTTGACGGCGTCTCCGTCCAGGGAGGCAATGGGCAGCTGCTGGAGCAGTTCCTGGAAGATGGAACGAACCGGCGCACTGATGCTTACGGCGGCGGCATCGAAAACCGGGCGCGGCTGCTTCTGGATGTAGTGGACGCTGTCAGCGGGGCTATCGGAGCGGAGCGTCTCGGCGTTCGCCTGTCGCCGTATGGGCAGTTCGGCGGGATCTCCGACAGCGATCCACTTAGCCTCTTCACCTATGTGATTACGGAGCTGAGCAAACGACGAATCGCCTATCTGCATCTGATCGAAGCCCTCGGCTCCGAGATCGGTCTGAGCGACGATCTACACGTAGGGGCAGTGAACAACGCCACGCTGTTTCGATCTTTCTTCGACGGGCCGCTCATTTCGGCGGCGGCCTATACGCCGGAAAGCGCGGCGGCGACAATCGAAGCGGGCCACGCCGACGCGATCGCCTTCGGGCGTTTGTTCATCGCCAACCCTGACCTGCCCGAGCGCATCCAAAGGAATGCGCCGCTCAACTCACCCAATCGGGCCACGTTCTATGGTGGCGGCGCGGAAGGCTACACAGACTATCCATCGCTTCCGTGACCACCCAAATCATTCCGATCACTCTGCCCATAGGAGGCGTCATGTCCACTCAAACCGCGTCTATTGAGACGCCGATCGCCATCGAAGTTTGCGCATTTCCAAGAGAAGCAATGGCAGAACCGTCGCCGCTTTTCACTCCTGTAAAACTCGGCCCCTATACGCTCTCGCACCGCGTCGTCATGGCGCCGCTCACCCGGCTGCGCGCAGAAACTCCCAGCGACGTACCAGGCGATCTGATGGTCGAATATTACGGCCAGCGCGCCTCCGAGGGCGGCTTGATCGTCTCGGAGGCGACAACGGTGTCCATCACCGGACGCGGTTATCTTGGGGCGCCGGGCATCTACTCCAACGCCCAGATCGCCGGATGGCGCCGGGTGGTCGACGCCGTACATGCAAAAGGCGGCCTCATCTTCCTCCAGCTCTGGCACGTTGGCCGCGCCTCGCATGTCGAGATGACCGGCGACGCCGCTCCGATAGCGCCGTCCGCCGTCGCATTCGATGGCGTGGCCTTCACCAGCGAGGGCTGGGTTCCCGTTTCTCCTAACCGAGCGCTCTTGATTGACGAAATCCCTGGGATCGTTGAAGATTACCGCCGTGGCGCGGAGCGAGCCATGATCGCCGGCTTTGATGGCGTCGAAATTCACGGCGGCAACGGCTATCTTGTGGACCAATTCCTCCAAGACGGCAGCAACAAAAGGACCGACGCTTACGGCGGCTCGTTCGAAAACCGCACTCGCTTCCTGCGGGAAATACTCGACGCGATTGTCCCGGTGTGTGGATCCGACCGCGTGGCGGTGCGGCTGTCACCGGCCACGCAATTCAACGGCATGTCGGACAGCGACCCCACCGCCTTGTTCGGATATGTCGCGGAGCAGCTGAACCACTACGACCTCGCCTACCTCCATATCATCGAACCGCGTATTAACGGCAATGAAGAAGTCGCGCAAGGACTGGCGCCGGTGGCGACCGAACAGCTGCGCAA
>JAOQAA010000407.1 GCA_025963815.1 Capsulimonas sp. | reverse complement strand
TATCGTTGACGATCGAGGCCCCGGCGTCAAGAGCAGACTCGGCCACGGCGGCTTTGTATGTGTCGACCGAAATAGGAACGCTGGGAAATTCGGCCGCGATTTGTGCGATCGCGGGAAGGATGCGACGCCGTTCTTCCTCGGGACTGAGAGGGCTGGAATCGCGGAAGGTGGCGGGACGAGTGCTTTCGCCGCCGATGTCGAGAAGATCGGCCCCGTCCTCGATCATTTGCCGCGCGTGGGCGACGGCGACGGCAGGATCAAGATACTGGCCGCCGTCGGAGAACGAGTCCGGGGTGACGTTGAGCACGCCCATCACGAGCGTTCGTGTCCCAAGGCCGATCTCGCGCAGGCGGTTCAATTATAATAGCGGGCTCCGCCCCAGTTGGAGGCGTCGGCCTGCCCCTGCGGGACTTCGGAAAAGTGCTCCTGGGTCAGATGACGAATGCGGGTCAGACCCTCGTCGCTCAGCGCGTAGCCGCGTTCGGCCACGGCGTCGTCGGCGTTCGTGCGCAGCTGGTGCTGGAAGTGCCAATCTTCGCTGGCGAGCAGCAGGATTTGGCGCATCTGGAATTCGTCCAGCGCATCCAAAGCCTCCTCGGCCTCGTCGTAAAGATCGGTATTTTCTTCGGCCAGGTCACGGGCGCGGGAGAACTCGCGGACGGCGCCGGGGACATTCCCCTGCTGCTGGAAGAGCAGCGCTCGCTTGTAGTGATGGCTGGGGCTGTACGGATCGAGGCGAACCATCTCCGCCGTCACATGCAGCGCTTTTTCAATCTGGCCGACCTGAAGGTACGCAATGCTCAGCACGTCGCGCGCGAAGATACTACGCGGGAGCATCGACAGCAGGACTTTCGCTTCGGCGATCACTTCGGGGAAACGGCCGGTCTCCAGAAGGGTATCGATCAGGGCTTCACGGGAATCGCGGTGGTTGGGATTAAGAAAGCTGGCTTTGCGAAATGCGGTAAGAGCGGCGTCAATTCGGCGTGCTTCACGGAAAAGGATGCCCAGCTTGAGCATCGCGACGGCGTTTTCTGGCTGGAGGTTGACTACTTCGGCCTGACAGGCAATGGCTTCGTCGACACGTCCTTCACTGGCGAGCGTCTCGGCGCGCTTGGCGAGACGCCGGGCGCGGGCTTGCATTCGCCGGCTTTCGCCTGCCGATGCATCCTCAAAGACGGTAGTATTCATCAATCAAATGTCCTCTGTCATCCATCCCAAAATATTGAAACAGCGCATTAAATACTAGAATACCCGTTTTTATGCGAACTCCACACGTCCGCACGCGAAACCATCGCGATTAGATCATGGGGAGAACGGGGCCGCTGGGAATATGATCCCGCGTCGGAACGGTGCAGTCGGCGAGAACGCCGCTGGAGGCGCAGTCTTCGCAGCCGCCCTCACTATGGTCCACGCACCCCGGCACTTCGCCGATGTCCTTGAACCGCACTTCCACGAACTTCAGCGTTTCCAGCTGAACGGTAATCATCTGCTGGATGACGTTGACTTCCTCGACTTTGGCGCGGCCCATCGGCGTCATCACGACCATACCAGCCGCCGGCAATTTCGGCGCTCCAGATTCGGGCATATTGTGCTCGTAGCGCAGGCAGCACATCAGTTTGCCGCAGAGCCCCGTGAACTTGGCGGGGTTCAGTGAAAGGTTCTGGGTCTTCGCCATCTTCATGGAGACGGGCTCGAACTCACGCAGGAACGTGGAGCAGCAGGTGGGTCGGCCGCAGGGCCCAATCCCGGTGACGATCTTCGCATGGTCGCGCGGGCCGACCTGATGCATCTGCACCCGTGTGTGCAGCACGGCGGCGATCTCGCGGACCAGCTCGCGGAAGTCGATCCGGCCCTCGGCGGTGAAGTGGAAGGTGACCTGGGCGCCATCGAACGCCCACTCGCATTCGATCAGCTTCATCGGCAGCTTCAGCAGCGCGATCTTTTGCTTGCAGACGACAAAAGCTTCCGCTTGACGGCGTGCATTGCGCTCGCGACGCTCGAAGTCGTCGGCGCGCGCCACGCGCATGATCTTCATCAGCGGCGGCGGGGCCTCGCTGTCGGGAATCATGCGCTCGGTCATCATGACGAAGCCGAACTCCAGGCCGTGCTCGGTCTCCAGGATAACGGCGTCGTTTTCCTCCAGCGTCAAGGCGCCGGGTTCGCAATAGAAAATTTTACCGATGGGCTTAAACGCCACTCCCACAACGATGGGCATAACAGAACCTAACTCACGGATCAGCCGTGGCGATCGGGGGAATCGCGCGGATCAGCGATCGTTGCCGCCGCGCAGCCGATGCAATAGCTTTACCCAAAACCCTTGCGACGCCGAACCGGACGCCTCCTCATGGAGAGCGCGCGAGGACGGCGGCGCTTCACTCATCTGAGACAGCACACGTTCGCGAGAGGCGCGCTCGGCATGCTCGGGCGCTTCCGGCGACGCGAGAGCCGCCTGCGCCAAACGCACGGACCCCGCGAGCGCCTGCGTCTCCGGGTCGGATGGGGCAGGGGCGAGATCACCCTGCGCCATGCGGTCGTCAATGTGTTTCGCCAGTGCTTCTTCCGACATGATGCTTTACCCCTGAGGAGCGCCGCGCTTGCTCGCGCCCCATTTCCAGCCGCTCCACGCTGTCCAAGCGGCGGTTGATCTCCACGCGCAGCGCGACCACGGCGCGGTGCAGCAGGGACTTCACCGCCGATTCGGACCGCTGCATCAGCGGCGCGATCTCCTTCAGCGAAAGGTCTCCCAAAAATCGGAAAACGAGCACCTCGCTCTGATCCTCCGGAAGCGTGGCGATCGCCGCGCGGACCAGATCCTGGACTTCGTTCCGCTCCACGATTTCCTGCGGCGACAGACTCGCCTCGCCGCGCGCCGGCGTACGATCCGCCAGCAGATCCCGCATCCCTTCCACCAGCGGCGCGTCCAGAGACACGGTTCCCGAAGGCGGGCGCTGACGGCTGGAGTCCACGATCAAATTCGTGGCGATCCGATGCAGCCAGGGATAGAGAGAAGCATCCATCGGCATTCCCTCTTTGAACTGGAAGCGGGGCAGCGAGGACAGCGCGCGCAGAAAGGTTTCGGAAGCGACATCTTCGGCGTCGCTGGCGTTGTTGGTTTTGAGGTAGGCAAGTCGATATATTCGGCCATAGTAGCGGCTGTGCAGAGCGGCGAACGCATCGCCGGCCCCCCGCTTGGCGGCCTCTACCAGCGCCCGATCGCTCTCCCCCGCCCCGGCGGATTCCCCGGGCGGCAACGCCATGATCAGACAAAGAAACATGAACTTCCCCACAGCAATATACCATAGGGGATGTGGGAATTACAAGGCGGGATTGGGGTTGGGGACAAAGGTAAGCAGCACACGCGCCACGCGCGCGGTCAGGCATGTCGTAATCTCGTGCGGCGTCGCGCCGATGGTCTCCGCCATCGCGCCGGCGGCGAGGGCTTCGTCGCCGTCAATACCGACAATCGTCGCCACATCGCCGGCTCGCACTCCGGGGATCTCCGAAACATCCACAACCATTTGATCCATACAGACCCGGCCGCAGATCGGCGCACGACGGCCTTGCAGCAGAACGTATCCGCCGCCGGCGAAACGCCGGGAATAACCATCGCCGTAACCGATCGCGACGGTGGCGTAGACGCCGCCGTCCGGGGGAACAGTGTAAGTTTTACCGTAGGAAATGGTGTCGCCGGCGCGAAGGCGGTGAACGAGGGTGACGCGCGTTTTGAGAGACAGCACGGGGCCCCATGTCAAAGGCGTCTGCGCCCAGACGCCCGGCGCGGGCTCCACGCCGTAGAGCAGCAGCCCTGGGCGCACCATCTGATAGGCGCCCGCGCCGCCGAGCAGCAGCGCCGCCGGAGAATTGCTGGCGTGAAC
>JAOQAA010000386.1 GCA_025963815.1 Capsulimonas sp. | reverse complement strand
GGGCGCCATGCCTGTAGCCCTGGACAGGCATGTGTTGCGATAAGGGCAGAACGCGCTTGCACTTCTTCGTAGAACATGCCTGTCCAGGGCTACAGGCATGGCACCCAATAATTGGTGGCTATTTATGAAGAAAAAACTAACTGCTAAACCGATACAAAAACTCCGCCAGGTGCAGCGGCTCCGTCTTCAATTCCCGCTTCTTCATCTGGCCGCCCATGTTCATCAGGCATCCCATATCGCCGCTCACCAAAAAGTCCGCGTCGGCCTCGCCAATATGATCGACTTTTTCGTTCACCATCGCGCCGGAGATGTCGCCGAGCTTCACGGAGAAGGCGCCGCCGAAGCCGCAGCAATCCTCGGCTTTGGCGAGAGGGAGCAGGGTGATCCCCTCGACGTTTTGCAGAAGCGCCATCGGTTCGTTTCTGATCCCAAGAATCCGTGAGCCGTGGCAGGCGGGATGGTAGGTGACGGTGTGCGGGCAGACGGCGCCGACGTCGGTGACGCCGAGGACATTGACTAGGAACTGCGAGAACTCGTAGGTCTTGGCCGCGAGCGCGTCGGCGCGGGCGGACAGCTTGGGATCGTCGGCGAAGAGCTCGTGGTAGTAGTGATGGATCATGCCGCTGCATGAGCCCGAGGGTGAGACGACGTATTCGGCGCCCTCGAAGGCGTTCAGTTGATTCGTCGCCACTTCGCGCGCTTCGCGGACGTAGCCGCTGTTGAACGCGGGCTGCCCGCAGCAGGTTTGCGATTGTGGGAATTCGACTTCGCAGCCGTAGCGGCGCAGCAGGCGGACCATGCTGACGCCGACATTGGGGTAGAACTGGTCCACCAAACAAGTAATAAACAGAGTGACGCGCATAATACTACTCTACTATTTTGCCGCAGTCACGGTGACGCCCAGCGCGGTGATTTCCTGCACGGTCGCCGGTTCGACGCCCGTGTTCGTGATCACCTCGTCGACATCGCCGAGGCCGCCAAATCGTTTCAGCGCCTTGACGCCGAATTTGCTCTTATCGACCAGCAGATAGGAACGGTCCGCGATCGACATCATCTTTTGCTTTAATGTCGCCTGCGCCTCGTTGACGTCACTGAGTCCATGCTCGAGATCGACGCCCGTGCACGAGAAGAAGAGACGGTTGACGTGATACTCTGCCAGCGCCAGCTCGGCGCGCGCGCCGGTGAACGAAAGCGAGGGTGCGCTCAGCGACCCTCCGGTGCAGATGACCCGAATACGCGGCCGGTTGGCGAGTTCAATACAGACCTGCATCGCGTTGGTCACCACGGTCAGCGGCATATCAGGAAGCAGTTTGGTCATCTGCCACGCAGTCGTGCTGGCGTCGATGATGATTGTGTCGCCCTCTTCGATCAGGCGCACGGCCTCGCGAGCGATCGCCGACTTCTCCGACGCAAAGCTCACCTCACGTTCGGAATACGACGCCTCGCGTCCTCCGCTACGAATGGACACGGCGCCTCCGTGGCTGCGCAGCAGGACACCTTCGGCCTCCAGCTTCTCCAGATCACGCCGAATGGTCTCTTCGGTGACCTGGAACAGTTTGGCGAGTCCCGCAACGCGGACACTTTTTTCTTTATCGACCAGCGCGATAATCTCGCGATGACGTTCGGCGACTAGCATAGTGGTGTTATGATACCTGATCGTATACGATTGATTAGGAGGCCCCTCCGCCCCAATTCTGGGGGACCCGATTTCGGAGCCCCTGGCCCCCAAAGGGGGTAAAAGCTCATCGTCGCATACGTGACAAATCTTTGACACGCCTTCGACAATATGGTTTACACCCCTGTGGGGGCCGAGGAGGCATCCGATCCTACCTGGGTTCCCCAGAATTGGGGCGGAGGGGCCATCCTGGATCTTACTTCCCCCGAACCAAGTAACTCTTCCCCGCCTTGGCGGCGAACTCGATTACGCCGTCGCCCAGCGGTTTGGCCTCGACATCCCGTCCATCACACGTCACGGTCACGGGATGCGCGGTGCGCAGTTGTGTGACGCGATTGGTGTGGCTCTTCAGTGATGCGCTTTGCAGCTTGCCGCTGGTCCAGGTCAGATCAACTTCGTAGCCGCCGCGCGCTTTCAATCCTGTTACTGAGCCTGTCGGCCAAGCCGACGGGAGCGCGGGCAGGAGGTCGATCACGCCCGTTTGGCTTTGCAGCAGCATCTCGGCAATGCCGGCGGGGCCGCCGAAGTTGCCGTCGATCTGGAAGGGCGGGTGCGCGTCGAACATGTTCGGATAAGTGCCGCCGCCTTCCATGTAATCCATGCCCTGCGAGCCGGCGAGCGTCAATTGGTTATGCAGCAGCTTGTAGGCGTGATCGCCGTCGAGCAGGCGCGCCCACAGGTTGATGCGCCAGGCCATCGCCCAGCCGGTGCTTTCGTCGCCACGTCCGTTGAGCGAGACTTTTGCGGCTTCGGCCAGGGCGGGCGTCGTGCGCGGCGAGAACTGATTGCCGGGGTACAGGCCGACCAGATGCGAAACGTGGCGGTGCTTGTCCGTCGGATCGTCGCGGTCCACCATCCACTCCTGAAGCTGGCCCCACTTGCCGATCTTGGGAACGAGCAGCTTGTCGCGCATGCCCTGGATCTTGGCGCGATAATCGGCGTCCACGTTCAAATCTTTGCTGGCGGCGACATAGTTATTGAAAACGTCCCAGACCAGCTCTTGATCGAAGGAGACGCCGTCTTCATTCGGACCGTGCTCCGGGGACCAGCCGTTGGGAATGACGAGCGTTCCGTCGGGCTGCGCTTTCAGACGGTCTTCCCAGTAATTACAAACTTCTTTGAGGATCGGATAGAGCTTCGCAAGATAGGCTTTGTCTTGTGTATAAGCGTAGTGATCCCAAAGGTTCTGGCAGAGCCAGGCGTTGGCGGCGGGAATCCAGGACCAGGTCGAACCGCCGAAGATTCCGTTTTCGGCGCGCGTGGTCCAGCCGCGCACGTGATATTCTTCCTGCGTTTGCAGGGTGCGGACGCTGCGTGTGCTGTCGATCCACTGGAACATCGGGTCGAAGCTTTCGGACAGATTGGCTAGGTCCGTGAACCAGTAGTTCATCTGGACGTTGATGTCCGCATGGTAGTCCGAACGCCAAGGCGGATTATTGCTGTCGTTCCAGATCCCCTGAAGGTTCGTCGGCAGCCCGCCGGGGCGCGAGGACGAGATCATCAAATAGCGGCCATACTGGAAGAACAGCGACTCTAATTCCGGATCGTGTCCTTTGGAGTAGGCGGCGAGACGGGCCGCCGTATCCTGAGCGGCGACGCTCACGTCCGAAGCGCCCAGATCAATCGTCATTCTCTGGAAAAGCTTCTCGTAGTTAGAGATGTGCGCCTTGCGCAGAGAATCAAAACTTTTCTTCGCCGCCGAATCGACTTGAGCGGCAACGCGCGCATGAGGATCTTCGCCGCGCCAGTCCTTGCCGGCGTTTTGCAGGAAATCCGTGCCGGCGCCTAAAATAATCGTGACGCTGTCGGCGTGATCCACATGGATCCCCGCCGCGTCTTCGCGCACCGCGCCGCCCTTATTCTGTACGAGCGCCTGCGCCTCGTACTTGAGATGGTTGTCGAGCGCGCCGACATCCGTCAGGCGACTTGCCGCTGCGGTGATCTTGCCGCTGTGCATGTCCGTCATACGGATCAAGCCGGTGTACTGGCCGGGCTTGCTGGCCGTGAAGCGAACGACGAGCACTTCAGCGGGATGGCTGGAAAATGCTTCACGGGTATAGTGCACGCCGTTCAGGTCATAGCTGACCTTGTGAACGGCGTGCGCAATGTCTAACTCGCGGCGATAGTTCGTCGCGGCGTCATGTCCGAGATCAAAGAACAGATCGCCAAATGCTTGATAAGCGCCCGTCTCGTGCTCATCGCCGGTCCAGAGGCTGTCCTCATTGAACTGGATGTGTTCGCTGTCCAGACCGCCGAACAGCATGCCGCCGAGGCGGCCGTTGCCGATCGGCAGGGCTTCGGTCATCCAGACCTTGGCCGGCTGTGGATACCAGAGGGTGAGCAGCTTGGCGTCGGGTTTTCGACGCGCGGCCTCGCACCCCGTGGTCAGCAGTGTGGCGCAGAGCGCCCCGAAAACGGCAATGAGTACGGTACGGGTCATATCAGCATTTAACCTCTCTGTTATTGCCTATTAGATTACCGCATTACCGGGAGAATGCGGCGGGGACGCCGCCGTCTACTGTAATGAAGCAGCCTGTGGTCTTTGCGGCCTGCGAGCCGGCCAGGAAGGCGATGGAGTTCGCGATGTCTTCCGGCAGGATGTTCACCAGAAGCGTGGTGCGCTTGCGGTAGTACTCCTCCAGCTGATCCGGGTTGATGTTGTAGGCGGCGGCGCGCTCGTTGCGCCATCCGGAGTTCCAGATCGCCGAACCCGAAAGGACGGCGTCGGGAAGGACCGTGTTCACCCGGATGCCGAACTCGCCGCCCTCGGCGGCGATGCAGCGGGCCAGGTGCAGTTCGGCGGCCTTGGCGGTGCTGTAAGCGGCGGCGTTCTTGCCGGCGTAGACGCTGTTCTTAGAGCCGACGAATACCATCGATCCGCCCGTGGCCTGCGCCTTCATGATCTTGAAGGCTTCGCGGGCCACCAGGAAGTAGCCGGTGCTCAGCACGTTGTTGTTCAGGTTCCACTCCTTGAGTGTTGTCTGATCGAACGGGCTCGAAGTCGCGAGGCCGGCGTTGTTGACGATGACGTCCACGCCGCCGTAGGCGAGAATGGCGTCTTGGTAGGCCTGCAGAACCTGCTCTTCGTCGGTGACGTCCAGCTTGACGGCGACCGCGCGGCCGGCGCCGGCCTTCTTGTTCAGCTCATCGGCGGCGGCCTGCGCCGTCTCCAGATTGATGTCGGCGAGCACGACATGCGCGCCGCTCTTGACCAGCACGCGCGCCGTGGCGCTGCCGATGCCGCCGCCGCCGCCTGTGATGAAGGCAATCTGGCGGGAGAACTCGACTTCTGCGGGCGCTAGGCTCATCTTGTAGAGCTCCAGCGGCCAGTACTCGACCGCGAAGGATTCGGCGGGCGAGAGCGAGATGAAGTTGCCGAGCGCGGTGCTGCCGGTCATGACGGCGATCGCTCGATTATAAAGGGCGGTGCTGACTTCCGAAACGGCTTTCGTCTTGCCGGTGCTGACCAGGCCGATGCCGGGGATCAGAATGACGCGCGGCGGCGGGGCCGACATCACGTCGCCTTCGATCTTGTTCGTATCGAAGTACGACTTGTAATCGATATTGTAAGCGGCGATGCCGGTCGCGAGAGCAGCCTTCAGCGCTTCGACGTCAAGCGTGGCCGGGTTCCAGTCGACGAGCAGGGGAGTGCGCTTGGTGTGCACGAGGTGGTCCGGGCAGGCGGCGCCGATTTCGCCCAGCTTGCCGGCGTCCTGGCTGTTGACGAACTGGAGGACCTTCTCGTTGTCGTCGTAGTTCAGGATCATGCGGGCGTCTTTGCCGACTAAGCCGCGGATGACCGGGAAGACCTGCGCGGCGATCTCGCGGCGCTTATCGGCGTCCAGCGCCTGATGCTTGGCGCCGCCGAAGAGTCCGTCGCCCAATTTCGTGACACGCTCGGCGATGTAATCTTCGGCCTGCTGGATCGTTGCGATCGTCTTGTTATACGCTTCTTCCGAAGTCTCGCCCCAAGTGACGAGGCCGTGCTTCGCCATCAGGACCAGCTCGGCGTTCGGGTTGTCCTTGACGCCTTGCGCGATCTGCTTGGACAGGGTAAAACCAGGACGGATATAATCGACCCAGACGAACTTGTCGCCCCAGATCTCCTTGGCGACTTCCTTGCCGTTGTCGGCGCAGCAGATGCTGATGATGGCGTCGGGATGCGCGTGATCCACATGGGGATAAGGGAGGAAGGCGTGGAGCAGGGTTTCGATCGACATACGCGGATGTTTCGGATCGATCATGCACTGCGTGAGGTAGGCGACCATCTCTTCGTCGACCATTTCTTCACGCTCGAAGAGGGGCAGGACGTCGTCGAGGTCCAGCGCGGTGAAGTTCTTCGCGGTGGCGTCGGCCAGGTCCGAGCCGCTGCCCTTGACCCACATAATGTTGACGGGACGGCCACGGAAGTCCGTGCCGGTCGTCTTGAAGGACGTGTTGCCGCCGCCCCAGTTGCAGACGGTCCGGTCTTGTCCCAAGAGATTCGAGCGATATCTGAGTTCTTCAACGCCCTGCAGCGGCTGCGCTACGGCGTTATCCCACCGGTTGATCGGCATACAAAATCCTCCAAAATCCCCACACTAATGTTTGGGTTTGTGTTTGATTATATCTGATTTTATATAAACTGTCAACAAATTATTCAAAAATCAAAAGGAAATTATGGATAAACGGGCGGAATGTATGACATAATAGGTTAGTGCATTCTGGATGATTTATGGACGACTAAGGAGCAATTGAGTGGCGTCTCAACGATTTTTGTCGGTGGACTTGGGGGCGGAGAGCGGGCGTGGGGTGGTGGCGGAGTTCGATGGAGAACGCGTGGCCTTCAGCGAGATCGGCCGCTTTGAGACGGGGCGCGGCCGTGAGGACCTAGGCCCGGATGGTGTGCGCCGCTGGGACTTTGCGCGCATCGGCGATGAAGTTGAGGCTCTCTTGACCAAGGCGAGCGGCGACGGCGCTCTGCATGGCGTCGGCGTGGACAGCTGGGGCGTGGATCACGGCTTTCTGGACGCCGACGGCGTCCTGCTGGCTCCGCCGGTCGCATACCGCGATCTCTCCCACGCCGCTGCACATGAAGAAGTCCTATCGCGCATCACCCGCGAGGAACTCTGGGACGCCACCGGCATTCAGCCGCTTTCTTTTAATACGCTTTACCAGATTGCCGCGCGTCAGAAAGACAGCCCGGAAGTTTTGGATCGCGCGCGCCGGCTTCTTTTGATCCCCGATCTGCTGCACAATGTCCTGACAGGCAAGCGCTCCTTAGTCGTTGAGGGTACGAACGCCAGCACCACGCAGATGCAGCGCCCCGGCGTCGGCGGCTGGAACACGGATCTGTTGGATCGCCTCGGCCTTCCCTCACACTTTCTCGGCGAAGTCGTTTCTCCTGGATCGCGTGTTGGGGAGACGCCTGGTGGGATTCCCGTTTATGCGCCAGGCACGCACGACACCGCGAGCGCCGTCGCCGCCACGCCCGTGAAGTCGGGGGAGCGATGGGCCTTTCTTTCCTCCGGCACCTGGTCTCTGCTTGGCGCCGAACTTCCCGCTCCGGTGCTGAGCCGCGAAGCGATGGAGCTTGGATTCAGCAATGAGGGCGGCGTTGCGGGAACGACGCGTTTCCTGAAAAACATCATGGGGCTCTGGCTGGTGCAGGAATGTCGACGCTCGCTGGCGAAAACCACCGGACGACAATTTACTTATCCTGAGTTGGTCACGCTCGCGGAAGCCGCGCGCCCCGACGGTCCGCTTATCGACGCCGTCGCCCCGCGATTTCTGGCCCCCGCCGACATGGCGGAAGAGATTCGAGCCGCCTGCGCCGAAACCGGCCAAACGCTGCCGGCCGACGCGGGGGCTTTGATCCGTTGCTGCCTGGAAAGCCTGGCGATGGCGTACCGGTTGTCCCTGCGCGATCTCGGCCGCCTGCTCGGCCAGGAGTTCGACGTGCTCCATGTGATCGGCGGCGGCTCGCAGAATCTTTTGCTCAACCAATGGACCGCCGACGCCTGCGGTGTGACTGTCAAGTCAGGCCCGTCCGAAGCCACAGCGCTCGGCAACGCCCTCGGCCAGTTGGTGGCCTCCGGAGCCGTAACGGACTGGACGCAGGCGCGCGAAGTCTCCCGCCGCTCAGCCGATGTCGCGACGTTTGTTCCCGACCCGGCGCGGCTGGCGCAGTGGGCGCAGCGGGAAAACGAAGTTTTGAAGCTTTGGGCGAAGTAGTGAAGGGAATCGGATAGCCCCTCCGCCCCAATCCGTGTGGGTGTTTGGCCCCTCCGCCCCAATTCTGGGGAACCCGGGAAAGATAGGATGCCTGGGCCCCACAGGGGTGTAAACCATATTGTCGAAGGCGTGTCAAAGATTTGTCACGTATGCGACGATGAGCTTTTACCCTCTTTGGGGCCAGGGCCTCCGAAGTCGGGTCCCCCAGAATTGGGGCGGAGGGGCCTCCTGATCCAAATTCGTTATTACAAGATTTAACTTTGGGAGAGAACTAAGAATGGCAACGACCAATTGGCCGGTGGAGTATGAATTGCTGGCGGCGCGTCTTACCGATCGTGGGGTGGACCTGGCGTTGGTAGAGGCGGCGCTGAAATCGCAGCAGATTGAGACGCCCTCGTGGGGCTATGCCGACGGTGGGACGCGCTTTGGCGTGTTCCGGCAGCCGGGCGCGCCGCGAGATGTCTTTGAGAAGTTCGAAGACGCCGCGCAGGCGAACAAATACACCGGTATTGCCGCAGGGGTCGCCATTCATATTCCGTGGGATACAGCGGATTGGAATAAGCTCACTGAGTACGCAAAGTCGCTTGGTCTGACGGTCGGCGCGATCAACCCAAATCTCTTCCAAGACTACGACTATCGCTTTGGCAGTTTCGGCAGTGCGCGCGCCGATGTACGCGCCCGCGCCCTGGAGCACATGAAGGAATGCGTCGGCATCATGAACGCCGTCGGCTCCAAGAATATCTCTCTCTGGTTCGCGGACGGCACTAACTTTCCAGGCCAGGGCGATTTCCGGCGGCGCAAGCAGTACTTCTCCGAATGCCTCTCCGAGCTGTACGCCATGCTGGCGAACGATCAGACGATGCTGGTGGAGTATAAGCCTTTCGAGCCGGCGTTCTACCATACCGACATCGCCGACTGGGGCATGTCTTACGCTTTCTGCCAGAAGCTTGGCCCGAACGCCAAAGTGCTGGTAGACCTGGGGCATCACCTGCCGGGCGCGAATATCGAGCATATCGTCGCGTTTCTATTGGACGAGGGGCGCCTTGGCGGCTTCCACTTTAACAACCGCAAGTACGCCGACGATGACCTGACCACGGGATCGATCAATCCTTACGAGCTTTATTTGATCTTCAATGAGCTGGTCGCCGGCGAGCATGCGGGGATCGCAAGCAATATCGCGTACATGATCGACGAAAGTCACACGATCAAGAACAAGACCGCCGAGATGATCCAGAGCCTCGTCGCGCTGCAAACCTCTTACGCCAAGGCGCTTCTGATCGACCGCGCGGCGCTCAGAACCGCGCAGGAAACGGATGATTTGATTGTGGCCGAGGAGATCATTAAAGACTCCTTTGCGACCGACGTTCGTCCTTTGCTTTGGAAAGTACGATCCGATCTGAACCTGCCCAGCCCCGCCGATCCACTGCGCGGATTCCTGGAAAGTGGGTATATCGAAAAAAAAGCTAGCGAGCGCGGCGTCGGAGGCGGCAGCGGCCTCGGCGCGTAATTCGTACTCGCGATGGGGCGTCGTGGATGACGCCCCCGCCCGCGCACATTCACTCGGGAGAAAGGCCGCTTTGTCATACCATACGATTCCGATCGGCGAGGATTCGCCAAAAATCGTCAACATGATCGTCGAGATCCCGCAGGGCTCGTCGAACAAATACGAGTACGACCACGAACTCGATGTCTTCAAGCTCGACCGCACTCTCTACTCGCCTCTGTTTTATCCGTTTGACTACGGCTGGATCTGTGACACTCTGGCCGACGACGGCGACCCGCTGGACATCCTCGTCATGACGACGCAGCCGACCTTTCCCGGCTGCCTGATCGCCGCGCGTCCGCTCGGCGTCCTGATGATGCGCGATGACAAAGGAGCCGATGAAAAGATCCTCTCCGTCGCCGCCGCCGATCCGCGCTTTTCGGACATCGCCAAGCTCTCGGATCTGCCCTCGCATATCCTCAAGGAGATCGTCCACTTCTTCGATATCTATAAAGAGCTCGAAGAAAAGCAGACCATCGTTCTGGGATGGCAGGATGTCGACACCGCGCATAGCGTCATCGAAAAGTTTCGGCTGACCCCTGCGGGCGAACCGATGCGTCCGCCTGTCCATGCCTAACGGAAGAAAAGACAAATCTTATGGCAAACAGTTCCCCTGCATCTAGCGTTCTCGCCAGTTCCGAAGATCTCCCATCGCTGGAAGAATTGATGCGCCTCATTGGCGAGGCTGGAACGCGGCTGGTTGAGATCGAGGCCGCCGAAGGCGCGGCCGGCAACATCTCGGTCTTTCTGGGCTGGGATACCGATCTCTCGGCCCACTTCCCGAATGAGCAGCCCTACACCCTGCCTGAGGCGGTTCCGGAACTTGCCGGCAAGATCTTCCTGGTGACCGGCTCCGGCCGTCGCCTGCGCGAAATCGGCCGGGATCCCGAGGCTAACCTCGGCGCTCTGCGCATCCTCCCCGGCGGCGAATCGGCGACGCTCCATACCTCCGAGCGCTGCCTGTTCGAGCGCCCCACCAGCGAGTTCAACTCACACCTGGCCGTCCACCGAGCGATGATCGCGCGCGACAATTTGAATTTCCACGCCGTTATCCACGCTCAGCCTCTTTACCTGACCTACCTGAGCCACATCCCTCGCTACCAGGACACCCGCTACCTCAATCGCCATATCCTGCGCTGGCAGCCCGAGACGCTGGTCCACCTGCCGCGCGGCGTCGCGTTTCTGCCTTTCCTGCTGCCCGGCTCGCCCGAACTGATGGACGCCACCGTGTCGTCAATGGAAGCCGATTATCGAGTCGTGCTCTGGGCGAAGCACGGCGTCATGGCCCGCAGCGATCAGTCGGTCAAACGCGCGGCGGATCGGATCGAATACGCCGAGACCGGCGCGCGCTACGAATATCTGAACCTGACCAACCACGGCCTGGCCGACGGCTTGACCGAGGACGAACTGCGGCGCATCGCAGCGAAGTTCGGCGTGAAGCAGGAGTACTTCTGAGGTAACCACCACATCAGAATAGCCATCACAACCAGACCCAGGGCGTTGCCCCAGGCTCCAGTTAGTTCGCCCCTTCAGGGCTACAAGATTTAGGAATCGTTGTCGATAGCCTTCTTTAGCCCTGAAGGGGCGAGCTATTCGGAGCCTGGGGCAACGCCCTAGGTCTGAAATGGCATCAGCGGGCCCAATATTCCGGCCGTTATTATACTTTGGGGCCTCTAAGTATAATAACGCGATTCGTTATTATACTTAGCTTCCGTTAAGCGCACTTTCGCTGCACGAATGGCCTTCCAATGACAAACTCTCCTCTCAAACTCCTCCTCTTCAGCGATCTGCACGCCAACACCCGGGCGGCGGAGGCCCTTGCGCGCCGTGCGGCTGAGTTCGATATCGTCATCGGCGCGGGGGACTTTGGCAATGCGCGGCGGGATCTGCGTGTGACGATTGATGTGCTCAAATTGATCGATCGTCCGACGATCCTGGTAGCTGGCAACAATGAGTCGACGGGCGAATTGCGGGACGCCTGCCTGGGTTGGCCGTCGGCGACGGTTCTGCATGGGAATTCGGTGGAGATCAGCGGCGTGACGTTCTATGGTTTGGGCGGCGGCGTTCCCGTGACACCGTTTGGGGATTGGAGTTACGATCTGACGGAGGAGCAGGCGGGGAGCCTTTTGGCCGCCTGTCCCGCGCGAAGCGTTCTCATTTCGCATTCGCCGCCGAAGGGCGTGGTTGATGTGTCATCGCAGGGGCAAGAGCTTGGGGAGCACGGCGGTTCGCGACGCCATTGTGCGGACATCGCCGCTTTTGGTCGTCTGCGGACATATTCACGCCTGTGCTGGGCGGCAGGAAATGCTGGGAGAAACTCCCGTGGTGAACGCCGGGCCAAGTGGCGTCGAATGGGAGCTTAATCGTTCGTAAATTCGATGTCTCATTTGCGTGTGCTTGACAACTACGGCGGGAACTTGTTATAATCACTACTAAGTTTATATCAAAAGTGTTGTTAATCGCCGACTCGTCCCCGAGAGGTCCAAAGCGTCATGCTTTGGACCTCTTTTCGTTTCGGCGCTCTGAGAAAGGTTGTGGCGGCAATGGGAGATGGAATTGCGCTGGTGGGAAATCCGCAGCTTGACGAGGCGCTGGAGCTGACGGCGGATGTGCTGGTGATCGGCGGCGGGCCGGCCGGGGCGTGGGCGGCTTGGAGCGCGGCGTCGCGAGGCGCGCGTGTGGTGCTGGTGGACAAGGGGTATCTGGGAAGCTCGGGCGCGGCGGCGTCGGGTGGAATGACGATCTGGCATTCGGAGCCGGACGCCGATTCGCGGGAGCGCGCCAAGGAGAACCGACGCAAAGTGGACGGGCTGCTGTCGGATCTGGGATGGATGGATCGGGTGCTGGAGCAGACGTATCAGAATGTGCAGCGGATCGAGCAGTTCGGGTACCCATTCCCGGCGGACGCCGAGGGAAATGTCCAGCGGCGCAGCTTGCAGGGGCCGGAGTATCTGCGTACGATGCGCCGCGTGGTGAAGGACGCCAAAGTGACGGTTCTGGATCAAAGTCCGGCGCTGGAGCTGCTGCTGGATTATGATGGGACGGTGGCGGGCGCGCGGGGCGTGCAGCGGCAGGAGAACCGGTTCTGGACGGTGCGGGCTGGGGCGGTGGTGATCGCGACCGGCGGCTGCGCATTTCTCAGCAAATCGCTGGGATGCAACGTGCTGACTGGCGACGGCGCGCTGATGGCGGCGGAGGCGGGAAGCTCTTTGAGTGGAATGGAGTTCTCCAACCATTACGCGCCGTCGCTGCCGTTTGCGTCGGTCACCAAAGGGCTTATGCTGGGGTGGGCGACGTATTCGCGCGAGGACGGAACGGTGATCGCCGGGCGTGGGCGAGGTCCCGGCGGCAATGCACTGGGCGCGGCGCTGCTGGAGGGGCCGGTCTACGCCGTTTTGGATAAAGCCGATCCCGAGTTCCAGAAGCTGATGCGCACGGCGCAGCCGAATTTCTTTGTTCCGTTCGACCGCTCGGGCATCGATCCGTTCACGCAGCGATTCCCGCTGAAGCTTCGTTTGGAAGGAACCGTGCGCGGGACGGGCGGCATTCGCATCGCTGGACCGAACTGCGAAACGAGCGTTCCCGGGCTTTATGCGGCGGGTGATGCGGCGAGCCGTGAGGTCATTGCGGGCGGGGTCAGTGGCGGCGGCGCGCTGAATGCAGCCTGGTCGATGTCGTCGGGCTTCTGGTCCGGCGCGGGCGCGGCGGATTATGCAGCGTCGCTGGGCGCGCGCGCTCACACACGGTCCGTCCTCGGCGTGGGACGCGCGGGTTTGCGGCCTGTTCCTTACGGGGCTACGGCTGGAGGCGCCGGCGAGATCGTGGCGCGTGTGCAGGAGGAAGTGTTTCCCTATGATCGCAATATGTTCCGGACGGGACCGAAGCTTGCGGGGTCTTTGGATCGCCTGCATGCGCTCTGGCCGCAGGCCCTTGCGCAGCAGCCGTCGTCCCTGCGTGAGCTGGTTCGCGCGCGGGAAGCGGCGGCGATGGTCGCCCACGCCCGCTGGATGTACGCGTCGGCGCTGGAGCGCACCGAAAGCCGGGGAATGCACGTCCGGCTCGATTACCCCCATCTCGATCCGGGACAGCAGCATCGGCTAATCAGCAGTGGCCTGGACCATATCTGGGTGCGCCCGGAGACGCTTTCCTTGGGGCGGCGCGTGCGCGAGATTAAGAGAGAATTGGTGGCGGCATGATCGAACTCATCAGCCCAACGCGCTGCATTGAATGCAATCTTTGTGTCAAAGTCTGTCCGACGAATGTTTTCGACGAAGTCCGCGGCGGCGTCCCCGTGATCGCGCGTCAGGAAGACTGTCAAACGTGCTATCAGTGCGAGATCCACTGTCCGGTGGACGCTATGTATGTGGCGCCTGAGGCCGAGGTGTCCGTGGCCGTGGATGAGAATGAGCTGATCGCATCGGGACTGCTGGGCAGTTATCGGAAAGAAATCGGGTGGGGGAAGGGCCGCGAGCGAGGTTCGAAATTTGACACGACGTATCTGGTGACGCGGCAGTTTCGGGGATGAGGAGTGGTCCTCCGTCTGACCCACCCCGGCGCTTCGCGCCACTCCTCCCATGGAGCTGGGAAGGGTTGGAAAGAGATTTTTTGACGAAAGCCGGGGGTGGGTCAAACGGAGGGCCACTCACTGCGTTCGCAAGAATGCGTCCACGCAACTCCGGCACCACTGCGCGCCGGCGCCCTCCTCCAAAATCGAGAGAGCCTTTGCCTTGTCCATGCCCTGGCGATAGGGTCGGTCGGTGGTCATCGCGCTATAGGCGTCGGCGACGGCCATCAATCGGGCAATGATGGGGGTTTCTTCGCCCGCGAGGCCGGCGGGGTAGCCGCCGCCGTCCCAACGCTCGTGGTGGTGGCGGACGGCGTCAAGGATGGCGTGGAACCCGGGGACGGCGGAGACGATGGCCGCGCCCATCTCCGGATGCTGCCTGATCGCTTCGAACTCGGCGTCCGTCAGAGCGCCCGGCTTGCGCAGGACGGAGTCGGGGACGCCGATCTTGCCGACGTCATGCAGCAGCGCGGCGATCGCCACTGTGCGCAGAGCGTCCTCATCAAGCTGTAACTCCCGAGCGATCGCCAAGCTATGCTCCATGACGTCTTCGGAATGGCGGCGCGTATAGCGGTCTTTGTTGTCCACCGCCGCGACCATCGCGTCGAGCATGGAGAAGCCGGCGACGTGCGCGATTTCGTGGCGGATATGGTCGGCCTCGGTTTCGATGGCGGCGCCGGACTTGGCGCGGCGCAGGCGCTCGTCGGCGATCCGCACGGCTTCGTGCCGGTCGGAACTGTGGTTCGGAATCAGGGAGACCCCGACGGAAAGGCCAATGGGAATTCCGGAATCCTGGCCATCGGGGTAGTATGCTAGGCCGCTGAGGTCGGAGCGAAGGCGCGCTTCAATCTCCCCGCGCGTCGAATGTCCGACGGCGGGCAGCAGCAGAGCGAACTCGTCGCCGCCGAAGCGTGATAGGGTGTCGTATGGGCGGCAGATGTGTACAAGCCGCTCGGCGACCGTGCGCAGGACTTGATCTCCGATCGCATGGCCGTAGGCGTCGTTGAAGAATTTGAAGTGGTCCATATCCAGCATGACCACCGCCAGTACGGAACCGTCACGCTGGGCGCGGGCGCTTTCCTCGGCAAGGCGTTTGTGGAAGGCGCGGTGGTTCAGCAGACCGGTGACGGGGTCGCGGTCGGCGCGCTCCTGCGCCTCGCGCAGCGCGTCCTCCTGGCTGTCCGCGACCCGTTTGCGCTCCGTAATATCTTCCGTCACGCCGATCATACGAATCGGCTCTCCTTGAGGATTATAGATAAGACGCGCCTGGGCGCTGATCCAGCGCATCTCTCCCGTGCGCCAAAGAACTCGGTATTCGGCGGTGTAATCACGCCGTTCTTCGATAGCCTGACGATAGGCTTCACGGACAATGGGATGGTCATCGGGATGTACGAGCTGGATGAAATCGGTCCGGGTGAAGGACTCGTTGGGAGACAATCCGAGGTGCTTCCGGTTGCCTGAGGAGAGCTCCACATAGATTCCGGCGACAATATCGAATTGCCACGAGCCGAGGTGACCGCAATCCAGCGCTAGATGCAGTCGTTGGTTTGTTTCTGTCAGGGCGTAGGCGGCGCTCTTTAGCGCTTCTTCCGACGCTCGCCGTGCGGTGGCGTCCTGAAGCACTTTCCCAAAGCCGCGCAGTTCGCCGTTCTCGTTCCGCAAGGCATGGATCACGCCTTCAGTAAAGATGATTTCGCCATCCTTGCGGCGCAGCCAGCAGTGGCTTTCCAAACGACCATCGGCGAGCGTTCGCTCCAATTCGCGCTGGAGAAGCCCGTTCGCACGCTCTTCGTCCGTCAGAATGATTTCCACCGACTGGCCGATGATTTCATCCGCGCTGTAGCCCAGAATCCTCTCGGCGCCGTCGCTCCAATAAATGACCAGGCCTTCGGGATCCGTCATCAGCATGGCGTAATCCCGCGCGCCGTCCACGAGCAGCCGCAGCCGCTCCTCGCTTTGGCGCAGAGCGACTTCGGCGCGCTTGCGATCGGAGATGTCTCGCGCCGTGGCGCACAGGCCAATCAGCTCTCCGCTGATGTCGCGGACAGGGCTGATGCGGACGGAAACGCTCACCCGGGAGCCATCCTTGCGCATGCGCTCCGTCTCGGTGATAACGCTCATCTCACCCTGCTGCACCTGCGCGCGATAATTGACGAACTCCGTGTATTTGTCTTGAGGGACGAGGACTTCAAACGGCTGGCCGATCATTTCGTCGGCGGTGTATCCGTAGAGCAGGTGCGCTCCCAGATTCCACCCGAGAATGATGGTGTCCAGCGTCATGGGAATAATGGCGTCGTCGGAGTAAAGTGCGGCGGCGGCGAAGAATGAATCATCGACGCGGGCGTGAAAAGATCTGTCGGCTGCGGGTTGGGACACGTCTGCAATAATCTCCGTTTGCGTCTCTGGGCGCCGTTCTGGCTTATGTATACCCAATCGCACGGAGAATTCATTGCTCTTCCGCTAGGTTCCTTTTTGCTCCCAGCGCGTGAGCCACGGATGAGACGCCGCGATTTGACTGGCCTTGGCCGGATCGACCATATGGATGAAAGCAAGATAACCGGAGGCGTAAGCGCGGGCGTCCTGCCCAAGACGCTCGCCGACAGCGGGAAGTCCGTCGCGCTCGCATTGGTGCAGCATCGCACGGAACTTGCGCAGGTTTTCTCGCGACACTCGCGGCGCGCCGCCATTGACGACCAATCCCGTCACGGTCTGGCGGTGCTGGACGCGCTGCACGGACGTCTTTTCCTCATTCACTGTCAAACCTTCGTCGGCGATAATTCGGCGCGTGAGATCAAGCAGCATCCCCACGGGCGCTTCGGATTTCGGATGCGAGAACACTAAGTCGTCGGCGTAGCGTGTGTAGATGAAGCCCATCGCGGCGGCTGCTCCGGTGAGCCGGGCGTCGAGCTTGCGGCACAGGACATTGGTGACGGCGGGCGAAGTGCAGGCGCCCTGCGGCAGACTGCGGCCGCCGACAGCGACAAAGCGCCGCGCCCCATCCAGCGTCGCCGCCACGCGCGGCGCTTCCGTACTCAAGAGAGCGAGAAGGGTCGCGACGCCGCCATTATAACCAAAAGATCGAAACAGCGTGCGGACGCGCGGCAGGGTGATCGATGGGAAGAAATCTTTCAGGTCGATTCGGAGCACGATGGCCTGGCCCTGATGACGTTTTGCATTGTCCGCGACCGAGAGGCCGGGCCGGAACGCCATCGCGGCGTCATGGACCGGAACGGGAGACAGCACGCTCGACAGCACCCACGACTGGGCCGTGCGCAGACGCCGCTTGGGCGACGAGATCACGCGCACTCCGCCGCGCTTCTTCGGGATCGTAAACCGGGAGTAGTGGTCGATGGTCGCGGCGCCGCGATGGTAGGTCAGCCAGGCGAGGTCCGATTCGGTAATGCCAATCGCGGCGGCGACATCGGACGCCGTCGTGAGCGCCGGCAGGCCCAGTGTCGCTGTCTTCTCTGGATCGCCGCCTTCGTAGACCAGCGCGTCCGAGACACCGCGTCCGAGATACGGGATCGTGCGTTTGCGCCATTCGGCGTCCTTGGCCCGCTTCTCCGCCTGCTCTTTGACGCGGCGTTCACGGCGGACGATGCGCTCGGCGCGCACGCGCTCGATGCGCTTGCGCCGGACTTCGGCGAGCAGGGCGGGGACATCACCCGCCTCTGTGATCTTCGCCTCGACTTCGGTCATCTCCGAGCGCAGCACGATCATCTCATCGTACAGGGCGCGCAGCTCTCGTTCCGCGCCCTCCGCCTGCTGCGCGACTTCGGGACTGGGTGGCCAGAATCCCAGCCGGATCATCTCTTCGCGGATAAACGCCTGCTTGCCGACCGCTTCAAACCGCTTTCTCTGCTCTGCGTTCATTAAGCGCGATCCTCCAGCATGGCCTGAAACTGCTGCTCCGTCAGGACGGGGACGCCCAGATCGCGCGCCTTGGTCAGCTTCGAGCCAGCTTTGTCCCCAGCGACGAGATACGTGGTCGTGCGGCTGACGCTACCCGACGCCTTGCCGCCGCCCTGCGCCACCAGCGCCTCGGCCTGCTCGCGGGTGAAGATCGTCAATGCGCCCGTAAAGACGAAGTTCTGTCCCTTGAACCGATCCGGGCGAAGCGCCGCGCCGCCGCCGGTGCTTCCGCCACTCTCTGTCTGCGCCGCTCCCGCGCCGACACTTTGCTGGGACGCCAGCACCGTCGCCGCCAGAATATGCGCGCAGGGACCTTTGCGCAGCTTTTCCCGCCGGTGCCAGGAGCAGTTGCACTGAACAAAACGCGCCCGACCATCGGCGTCCAAATCTAAGACGACATGGAACTTGCGCTCGCGTTTTTCCTCGCCGCCGCGCACCTGTGCGCGGTAACGTGTAGTCTGCTCACTCTGGTCTGGAATGCCGAATGATTCTTCCTCATCGTCTTCGCCGGGCTTTAGCCACTTGACGCCGCCGGTCGCCACGAGCCGCCGCGCCAGATTGAGACGCTGATCGTTTTCATTCTCTTCCGGAACGGGGAAGGGGAGCAATTGACGCCAGCGGTAAACGCCGCCCGCCAGATCGTACATCGCGCGGCCCTCACGGGTCAGTTTTTGCAGCGCCGTCGTCGCCGCCTCGCGGGACATATCGGTGCTCGCCGCTAGCTCCTCGGGAGTGAGCTTCAGCCGTGTTTCTAGAGTCTGTGCGGCCTGTGCGATGTCGCCGTCCGAGACCGATCCCGTGGACGCGAGCAGATCGAAGCGCGCGGCGCGAGACCAATCGTTCTGCGTCCATCCCGAAAGCCCTAAGTCGAATCGATGGTCCTTGAGAAAGACAGTCCAGTAGGACGGCATGCCCGTACCCAGCAATCGCGCCTGTACTTTCTCGGCGTGCGGCATAAGCGATTCCAGCACAAACAAGCGGCGGCGGCCCCAGATACGGATGTCGCCTGAGTAACTTCCTTCGAAGACTTGCTCGGATTCCAATATTTCAATATTCCAGGGTTCGATCACAATCTTCGGCTTCTCGCCGGGAGCAAGCACGAAGCGCAGTGAACGCGGACCTTTGTCCTCACGTCGTCGGCGCAGGGCGGCGAGCACTTCGGCGACGGTTCCGGCGCTGAGCGTGACATCGACGCCGGAAAATGCCGCCGCCGATTGCACCTGAAGAAAACCGCGCACCCAGGTCGGCGGCAGATCGATCTTCTTCTCCATGTGCTCACCCGCGCCAGTCGCCACGGTGACGCCCTCGCCGGCGATCTGAATAAAGGCGGGCCGGTAATCGCGCACGCGGCGGATCTCATCGGCGAGGGCGCGGCTGTAGTCGACATTCGTCGTGCCAAAGACCGTCTCGCCGAAGACATCCAATTTGTCCATCGGCACGGTCACGCGGCCATAGCTGGATTCGTCGATCGAGAAGACTTCAAAAACGACGCAGTCAGGGTGGACGCTGACCACGGGGTCCAGGATCATCCACCCGGTCTTGTCGTTGTCCCAGAGCCATTTGAAGTACTTCTGGCGCGACGCCATGAAATCCGCCGAGTTCAGCTTCTGCTCCAGCGGCTGAGAGATCTTGCGCAGGTCGGCGAGGCGTCCCTTGAGCGCGGCGCGGCGCTCGTTCAGGCCGGGGAGGGTGCGCAGGCGAGCCCCCATCTCCGTGGAGAGCTCTTCCAAATACCGCTGTTCCACCCACGCCTGGTAGGCGGCGTGATCCTTGGGCTTGACGCGGTGATCGCCAGAGACGACGGCGTAGAGCGCCAGCATCAGACGGGCGTAAGCGAGGCTGTCGCGCACCATGGCGTCGAGCGCCACTTTGGGACGAGAGAGTTCCGCCGAGACATCCAGCCGCAGCCCTTCCGGGCTCATGGAGGCGCTGCTGGGGCGCGCGTAACTTTGTGTGACTTCCAAAGGTCTATCCTCCCGCCGGTCCGTCCAGCACAAACCCGTCGATCGTCTCGCCCGCCAGAGCGCGTTTCGCAAGCTCCGCGTAAGCCCATTCCGAGTCGCGCGCCGTTCGGCCGCGCGCGAGCGCCAGCAGGGTCGGCGCATCCGCCGTCGGCGTCACACTCTGCCGCGCCTTGACCTGTTCCTTGGCGCTTCGTCCCCGATGCCGGGCGCGCAGCACGGTCTGATCGAACAAGACCGCTTCCGGCGAGGCGTCCTCGCTTCCCGTCAGCATAGCGGCGACGAACGCCTGCATGTCCGCCGCGTCGTGCTCGAACAGCGCTCGCAGCACTTCGGGCATCGGCAGCGATTCGCTGCGCGCGAGCACGAACTCACGGCCGATTTCCCGCACCGTGACCTTGGGGCTGTCACAGAGCGCCAGGGCGTAAGTGCGTTCCTGCCGGTCGCCTGCCGCGACGCCGTAAAAGAAGGTCCGTCCGGAAACGACGCTGGCCGGGACTTCCGATTCCAGAAGGCGCAGCGCAAACGGCATCTCCATGCCCAGCGTGGTGACGCGGGCGATGCCCCAGGTTCGAACTTCGGGAAGAATATGCGTCGCGGCCTGCAAAAGCAGCGCCGAATCGCGAGTGAAGAGCGCCTCATGCGCCCGCGCCCATCGCTCCAGCAGCCAGCCGAACGCCCGCTCCCGGACATTCAGGAACGAGACGTCGTCGGAGGAGATAAAGGTGTGCGCGACATCGGCGTCGAGCAGCAGGCGCTGCTCCAGGCGATCGTCCGAGGCGTTTGCTACGGCCAATTCCGCCGCGCGCCAGAACTCCTCCAGGCCGACGCCTTCCTGGAGATTGCGCAGCCAGCCGCCGCGCAGGGTCGCCCACTGCGTGTCGGAGGCCGCCGCGATGAGCGTCAGTGTGACAGCGGGTGGGAGCGTCTGAGTCATGCGCGCGAATGTTGATGGGGTCAGCAGATCCACCAGGAACGGCCGCTGCGCGAGGTGTTCCGCAATGGCGTCGGCATTGAAGCCTGCCCGTTCTAAGAGAGAAAGAGCGGCGGCGGAGCTCATGGCCGTGCGCAGTTCGGGTGTCACGCCTGTGCTAACGAGCAGGCTGGCCCAGATCGGTCCCAGGATCTGCTGCCCCGTGGCGCTCGCCGCCAGCACGCGCCATCCGGCGGCGCGCACGGCTTCACTCGCGTGCAGCACCATCATCCGCGCCTGCGACGCATTCATGCTCTTTCCGGTGATGACAGCTTCCAAGGATTGCGTGACAGCGTCCTGCTGCAAATCGTCGGCTTCGGTCAGCGCTAGGACCCAGTTGAAGACCTCGCTCAATTTCGCCGCGCGGGCGGCGGCGACTAAGATCTCGGTCAGCGGCGCTCGCCGGGCGCGCAGGAACGGGCCGGCGGCTTCCAGCAGATCGAGTTTCGGAGCGACATCGGCGAAGAGGGTTGCCAGCAGCATCGCCCCGCCGACCGAGCGGCGCGCCACGGAGCCGGCGGTGAACTGCGACACGATCTGCGCGAGCATCCGGCGTCCGAACTCCAGCCGCCACCCTGCATTTCCCGGATTGGCCTTCAAACCTTCCTCGATTGTCCGCCGCAGGCGAACGCCCGCCCGCAGATAAGCATCGGCGGCGACGGCGGGCGCGAGGGCGCGCCCGCCGCCGATCTGGGCAGCGGCCTGACGCACCGCGACCCGCACGAGCAGCGGCGACTGGCTCGTCAGCATGTTGATGAGAAGAGCGTCGGCAATGGGAGGGATTGGCGTCTTGGTGTCGCGCAGAATCTTCCAGGCGAACTCATGCACCTGCCACGGCAGCGCCGCGTTCTGGAACAGATCGGCCGCGAGATCGGGCCGCTGATCCCACGCTTCTGGGGCGCGCTCTTCCCGCGTGCGCAGCCGCAATTGTGTTTTGTGAGGAAGATAAGCGCCTCGGCCATGGCGTGTTTGACGATATCGGTCCGATTGGCCGAAAAGAATATCGACGGTCACCCACTGGCGATGCAGATCCAGGTCGCTGGAGGCGCTGGTCCGGGAAAGCGCCTTGTGCGCCAGCAGCACATACTGCGCGGGATCGGTCTTGGCGAGGCCGCGCAGCAGACGCCGCGCGCGGCGCTTCATATACGCGAAGGTATCGGAGGATGGGGCCTGGCCGATGACGCTGGGGTGCGCGAGATGCGTGAGATCCAGCGCCTGCACCCGGCCCCCTGGGCTGCTCACAAAGGCTTTGGAGCCTAGCACGGAGACCTGGCTCCAGACGTTCTTGCTTCGGCCTACCTGCTGGGGTGCGTTGATATTCGTAAGATCGACGATCGCCATCTTCTGGCTGCGCAAATTGATGTATGCGAGCGTGCCCTGGATGCTGATCGAGGAGGGAGGGCTGGAGAGTTTCAGGAACGCGCCCCGGATCGGCTGGCTGGGATTGCGGACATCGATCACGCCCAGGCCCGCCTCGCTGCCGGCGCCCAGAATGCCCACGAACGCAAAGCCATGCACGATTTCCAGCGCCGTAATGCCCGGCAGGGGAAAGTGGCCCGCCATGCGCGGCTTCTGAGGATTGCGCGTATCGATCAGGTGAAGACCTGCGTCCCGGGGAAGCGTGGTCAGGCTGAGGCCGACGCGGCCGACACTGACGCCGATCACGCCGTCCCAAGCAGCGACCAGCGAGCCTTCCGGGATATCCATCCGAGGCGCTTTGACTGGCTTGTCCAGATTGGAGATATCGATCAGGTGAAGACGACTAGGGCCGCGATAGTTTTGCTCCAGCATCGCTAGCGTGCGTCCATCGCTGACGAACATCCCGTTGGCGTCCAGCGAAACGGATCCGCGCTTCTGGATACTGGCCGGGTTTGTCACATCCAGCAGCGTGATGTTCCGCGCCCCATACCCATACTCCACTCCGGCAAGATGTGGACCGCATCCGATCAGGTGCGTAAAGCTGGTCTGGAACTCGGATTTGCCTAGAAGCTTGGGATGCAGCGGATCGGTCTCGCTAAGCGAAAAGGCTTGGATCGATCCAGGACCGTTCCATTGATACACGCTTGCGTAGGCAACGCCGTTGTGAAGCAGAACGTTCGGCGTTCCACGTCCGACTTTGAACTGCACGTACTGCGCCTGTCCACCCACTGCGAAATCGGCGCCGTCGATCCGTGCGATCAGAGCGGCGAGTGTCTCGACGTTTGCGGCGGGATTGGCTTCCATCTGCTTGTACAGCTGTTTGAAGCGCGCCCAGTCCCCGTAGCCCAGCTTGGACGTCTGGATAAAGCTGGTCAGGATGTCTTGGGAAGCGTCGCTGGGAGAGGCGGAAGATATTGGGGAAGTCGGATCACCATCGGTCGTGGACATGGGTAAACCTCCGCGGCGCTGCTGGATCGAAATTGGAAAGAGGGTTATTGTTTCGGGAGCGTCGCTACTTGACACGGAGGACTGGCGCCGTTCACTGTAGGCCCGCCATGGTGTACCCACACTACTCTGTTGGTGGGCCGCGTCCTGCTCAGCGCCGACAGAGTAGTGTGGGTACACCATGGCGGGCTGAGTAGAAACGGTGACCGGTGAAGTGAAGCCATCTTCACAGCAGCCGCGGCGAAACGCCGCAGACGGATTGCTAACGACAACACTCCCGAAACGATAACGAGGACAGTATATCCGTTTGGCTCGAAGCTGTCAAGTGTGACGAACAAAAGTTTGGTAGATTTATAAAATTATTTAATTTTCTCTCATTTAATGAGAAATTTAGATAATTATATATTCATAAGTCTACTTAATTATCGATTGCATGATAATTATGAATAGGGAAATCGCTCATGTCCGCGCATAGGCATAACGCTTGCTCAGCTGCCTCCCAGTCCTTCTGTAGCTGGCGGAAAATCCACTGCAATCTCGGTTTGTTCCATACATGTTCCAAAACTGTTGACTCTGTTGTTCATCTGTGATAGAATGCCTTCAGTGGCGGCCTGATCTCCAATTGGTTACACTTTGGGACATAAAGACCGTCGCCTTTAAGATTTCAAGGGTTTGAAGTCGTTAAGTTAGTATTTATTGCAATTTTTGCAATAAATACTCTTGTTTTTTTGCTGATTCGTCCAAAATATGTGTCATATGTCGCCAATCATATTTATAGTTATTGTTGTTATAATAGCAATTTAGGTAATTGGTCCTTCCCCATCGGAATCCGTCGATAAGGAGCTCAGAAACATGAAAATGATCCAGTCTTCAGTCAAGTCGTTGGCGACTTTGACGCTTGCCACGGCAGGCCTTTTCCTTTCCCCATCCGTTTACGCTCAGAGTACAGCCGACATTTCTTATAACGCCTATAACTCGGCTTTCCTCGTGCAGAACGGCAGTTCTGCTTTTTACGCCAACAGTATCACTGACCGTACACGGGCGTACATGTGGGGCCAGGCTTCGGATATCTTCGTTGCCGAGGACTATTTCGCTCGCACTCATGACCCAGCCACGCAGGCATTGATCACGAAATTGCTCAATACCTTCATGGCGGATAATAACGGCGCGGACTGGTCATGGGACTCGTGGAACGACGACATTGCCTGGGCCGTCATTGCATTTGTGCGCGGATATCAAATCACCGGTAACACCGCCTTTTTGAACGCCGCCCGTAACAACTGGAACGTGGCCTATAACCGGGGATGGGATAGTACGTTCGGAGGAGGGGTGTGGGAGGAGATGAGCCTCAAAGACGCCAAATGCGCGCTGAG
>JAOQAA010000383.1 GCA_025963815.1 Capsulimonas sp. | reverse complement strand
TTGCGCGCGCGAGGATACCGGTTTGTGACAGTGTCTCAGATGCTTGAGCATCTCCACGCTCAGCGGCCTGCTTTATAATAATTTTATAATATTGACAAAATTATTTGGAATAGGGTAGCATCTTCATATAAAATTTATATAAAGAACCGCAGAGTTTTATGGGGATAAAAAGGGTATGTCAGCACACAAAGCCGTAACGCTCAAAGACGTAGCAGAACAAGCGCACGTGTCGCAGTCCGTAGTCTCCACCATTCTCAATGGCAGACAAAATGGGATTTTTGTTTCTGAAAGCACGCGTCGCAATGTGATCGCCGCCGCTGAGGAGCTTGGCTATGTCGCCAAGCACCGGAACGCGCCGTCGATCCGCAAGCCTTCTATCACCGCGCACCGCTCCGGCGGACTGCGCGAATCTCACCTCGTCGGCCTCCTTCTCGGACGCCGTTTCGGCGGCAGCCTCTTCACGGATATCTTTTACGGCGTGAACTCGGTACTGTCTCAGGAGGGATACCATCCCCTGGTTCTGGATACCTACGCCGATTCGTATACCAAAGCCGCCGAAAAAGAGGCTGAGGGTTTGCAGTACGCCCGTGACAACCGATTTGCCGGTGTGGTTCTCTGGCATGAGGGCGGTACGGCCAACGTTCCGCTCATTCAGGAAGTGCGCAATGAAATGCCGGTGGTTGCAATCGACCGCCGCGTGGTGGGCGTCGAGCTGGACTTTGTCGGCACCGACAATTACTTGGGCGCTTACGAAGCGACGAAGCATTTGATCGAGCAGGGGCATAAGCGGATCGCGCACCTGACGCGTCTGGAGACCACCGACGCCGCCATCGGCCGCCTGCGCGGTTATCAGCAGGCGATCACCGATGCCGGCTTGGAAGTCGATCCCCGCCATATCCTGCTCGCCTTGGACAGTGGCCGCCGTTTGAACAGCGATCTCATCCGTCAGGTATTTACTTCTCCCAATGCGCCTACCGCGATCTTTCTCCTCGCCGACTTCTGGGCGCCGCCCATCTACGCCGAGCTGCGCCAGCTGGGGCTGCGTGTTCCCGAGGACGTGGCGCTGGTCGGGTTCGACGATGTGGTGCAGCCGGGCCTCGAAGGTCTGGAGCTGACATCGATGGCGCAGGACTTCGAGGCGATTGGCGCCACTGCGGGGCATATGATCCTGCGGCGCCTTTCGGACCCGGAAGCGTCGATCGCGACCACCGTCTATCCGGCGACGCTGTCGGTTCGCAAATCCTCGCAAATCACGGCGAAGCCCACTCCTGTTCGCCGGGAGCGACGGACCGCCGAGCTGCTCGGCGTTTAATTTTAACCGAATCTATGTAACCCCGCAACTCTACCAATAAGCCATTCTCCTTCATTCGCCGAAGAAAATAACAAGCGAACGGAGGAGAATTTTTTATGCGCCCTCGGCGTTTTTACGGTTACTATTTTGCGCTCTCTGTCGGCTGCATCGGCGCGTTCTGCGTCTGGGCGCATCTCCCCCACCGGATGACCTCGCGTCGTCATCCGGTGCGGCAGATGCGCACGATCGATGTACGCCCTTTCCCTCAGTCCCCGGACCGTCCCGATCTGCTGCTTTCGACGCGCTGATTCCGGCTTTCTCGACCTCACCGTATGCCCCCTTGCTCGAACATTCTTCACGTTTGGGCGGTCTAGGGGGTATAATGCACGCGTTTCCAAGTAACAATCGAAACGAACGATGTGAGGACGGAAGTATGGCGTCTAACGGCTGGTTCGGGCGAAGGTCTCAGTTTACGCAGGCGCGCGCGTCGCATGGCGCGGCGGCGATTCCCGATGGGGTCGCGACCAAATGCGTGAAGTGCGGCGAGATCATCTTCACCTCGGACTTCGAGAAAAATTTAAAAGTCTGCACCCATTGCGGCTTCCACCATAAGCTTTCCGCCGACGAGCGGATTCGTTACACGGTGGACGAAGACAGCTTCGCGCCGCTGCACGAAAACCTGCGCTCGGTGGACCCACTACGTTTCCCCGATTACCAATCGAAACTGGACAAAGGGATCGCGGCGACGGGCATGCATGACGGCATCCGTGTCGGCGTTGCCTCTGTACACGGTGTTTCCGTGGTGCTGGCCGTCGCGGATTTCAGCTTCATGGCGGCGTCCATGGGCTCGGTCGCCGGTGAAAAGATCGTGCGCGCCCTGGAAGAGGGCGCCGCGCGCCGCGCGCCGGTCGTGATCTTTACCGCCTCGGGCGGCGCACGAATGCAGGAGGGCCTTCTGTCGCTGATGCAGATGGCGAAGACCTCCGCCGCCGCCGCGCGCCTTGCCGCCGCCAATATCCCCTATGTCGTTGTGATGACCGACGCCACCATGGCCGGTGTCCTGGCGTCCTATGCGTCGCTGGGCGACATCACGCTCGCCGAGCCTGGCGCCTTGATTGGTTTCGCCGGAGCGCGCGTTTCCGCGCAGGCGTCCACGCAAAAGGCGCCCGAAGGATATCAGACCGCCGAGTGGCAGCTGTTACATGGACAGATCGACCAGATCGTCGCGCGCAAAGACCTGCCCGACACGCTGGGATCGCTGCTGCAAATGCTCGGCTTTTCGCCGGAGCCGACCCTGGACGACCTTGCGTCCGAGGCTCTGACCGAAGCCGATGAGGAGATCGCCGCCATTGGCTAGCTTGAACGTTATCGAATTCGAAAAATCCATCGCGGAGCTGGACGAGAACCTGTCCAAACTGCGCCGGATCGTGATGGATCAGAAGCATCCGCAGAACACGGCGGATCTGCCCGATCAGCTCGCGAACTTAGAACAGCACCGTACAGCGATCATTCGGGCCTGGTTCTCGAACCTCACCGCTTGGGATCAGGTTCTTCTGGCGCGCCATGAGAAGCGCCCATACACGCTGGACTATATCGGGCATATGTTCACGGGCTTCCAGGAGCTGCATGGCGATCGGCTTTACGGCGATGACGGCGCGATTGTCGCCGGCTTCGCAAAACTGGACGACATGCCCATCGCGATTGTCGGCCATCAGAAGGGCCGGGACATCAAGCAGCGCCAGCACCGCAACTTTGGTTACGCCCGGCCGGAAGGCTATCGCAAGGCCGGGCGCATCATGAAGCTCGCCGCGAAGTTTGGCGTCCCAATCGTGACCCTGATCGACACTCCCGGCGCGGCGGCCGATGTGTCGGCGGATGAGCGCGGCATCTCCGAAGCGATTGCGCGCAACATGTTCGACATGGCGACCCTGCCGACGCCTATCGTCTCCGTGGTGATCGGCGAAGGCGGCAGTGGCGGCGCGCTCGGCATCGCGGTCGCGGACCGCGTCTTGATGCTGGAGCACAGCGTCTACTCCGTCATCGCCCCCGAAGGCTGCGCCGCGATCCTCTGGCGCGACCCGGAGAAGAAGGCCGACGCCGCGAAGGCGCTCAACCTCACAGCAACCCGCGCCAAGGAACTCGGCGTCGTGGACGGCGTCATCGCCGAACCCCTCGGCGGCGCGCATCGCGACTGGGAAGCGGCGGCCGGCAGCCTGAAAGAAGCGCTGATCGAAAATCTCGCGCAGCTGAAAGACCTCACCGGCGACGAACTCGTCGAACGCCGCTACCAGCGCTTCCGCGCGATTGGCCAGTTCACCGAGATTGAGCCGATCCACTTAAACGGCCACGCCTCCGGCGACGCGGCTTAATATTTCTAATCGCTGGGTTTCGGGCTTGTTCCTATTCTTGGATAATAGAGATAGGATGGCCCCTCCGCCCCAATTCTGGGGGACCAGATTTCGGACTGCGGCATTTTCCGGTCCCCAGAATTGGGGCGGAGGGCCTCTTCTCCGAGTTCCCCAGAATGGGATGGGCGCCGAAATCAGCCGACAAAATTATCGAAAGAGAACGCATGGCAAAATACGAGCGCGCCCCTTATACCCACGACCTGTACCCGGGCGCCGCCGACTGGCACGAAGATAGCACGCGCACGAACGTCCTCGAAGGCATTTTTCGAGACCTCTGCCATACGTATGGCTACGGAGAAGTCCGCACTCCCGTGTTTGAGGAGACCGATCTCTTTACGCGCACGATCGGAGAGGGGACCGACATCGTTTCCAAAGAGATGTACACCTTCACCGACCGCGGCGGACGCTCCATGACCCTGCGGCCTGAAGGCACTGCTCCCACCATTCGCGCTTACTTGGATAGCTCTCTGCCGACGCGCGGCGGCGTCGCCAAGATGTTCTATATCGCGTCGATCTTTCGCTATGAACGGGGGCAAAAAGGGCGGTATCGACAGCACCAGCAGTTCGGCGTCGAGTCGCTGGGTTCGGACGATCCCGCGCTGGACGCCGAGGTCATTCAGATCGCGCTGGCGTTCTTCCGCGCCGTCGGCATCCGTAATCTGACGCTCAAGCTGAACTCCGTCGGCTCCACTGAGTCACGTGCGAATTATCTGACTGCACTCAAAGCTTATGTCGAGCCTTACTTGGCCGATTTCAGCGAAGAAGGCAAGGCGCGCTTCGAGCGTAACCCTCTGCGTATGCTGGACACTAAAAGTAAGCGTGAACTGGAAATTCTGGCGAACTCGCCCAAGCTCTCTGGATTTTTGCTGCCGGAAGAGCAAGAGCACTTCGAAACTCTGTGCGGCTATCTGGACGCAGTCGGTGAAGTGTACACACTGGACCCGTACCTCGTGCGCGGCTTCGATTACTACACGAAGACGGCCTTCGAGATCCAATCGCCCGACCTCGGCGCGCAGAACGCCGTCGGTGGTGGTGGGCGCTATAACAAATTGGTCGAAGAGATCGGCGGGAAGCCGACGCCCGGGATTGGCTTTGGCCTTGGGACCGAACGGATTTTGTTAGCTCTCCAAGCCCTCGGCGTGGAAGTGCCTCTGCCGGATGGTCCGACAGCTTTCTTCGTCACGCTCGGCGACGCCGGGCGCACGGCGGCGATCAAGCTGCTGAGCGATCTGCGTAAG
>JAOQAA010000374.1 GCA_025963815.1 Capsulimonas sp. | reverse complement strand
CTCGGCATCGTCCCTGCGCTCGCCTGCGGCCTGCTCGCGGGGGTGACTATCGGCGCGATCAATGGCGTCGTGGTGGGTTATTTAAGACTCAATCCCATCATCTGGACCCTCGCAATGGCGGCGATGATCGATGGGCTGATCCGCTGGGGCTTTCATGGCAAACAAGTTTATCCGGACGAAGGGACGTTGGCGGGAAGATCGATGGTCGCGATGTACGCTGCGCAGCTTCCGGGCGGCGTTCCGGTGATTGTCGCTGTTTTGGGGGCGCTTGCCCTGCTTGGCTGGTTTCTGATGAACCGAACGGCGTTCGGCGCCCGGGTGCGGCTGGTCGGCTCGGCGTACGAAGCGGCGCGCATGACGGGGCTGGATGTCCGCGCGCTGGTCGCGCTGGCGTTTGTCGTGTCCTCGGCGACGGCGGCCGTGGGCGGGATCCTGCTCACCTCGCTGAACAAAGTCGGCGCGGCGTATATCGGGTCGGGATATGACTTTATGGCGGTGACGGCCGTGGTCATTGGCGGGGTGACATTGAACGGTGGACGCGGTTCGATCCCCGGCGCGCTCGGCGGCGTGCTGGTGATCGGCCTGCTGCGCAATATCATGACTCTGATCGGGATCGGTTCGTTTGGCCAGCTGATCGTACAGGGCATAGTCTTTATTGCCGCCGTCGGCGCCAGCGCCTATACACTCCGAAGGGCGGGGCGCGATGATTCATGATCCCCTCAACCAAAGCTCTCCGGAGGCTTCCATCTCAGTAAAGCGCGTTTCCATTCCCACGGGCGACCGTGTCGCCGCATGGGCGTATCGCGCCCGCATCTACCTGCTCTGCGCGGCGGTCTTCGCCGCCATGTCCGTCCTCGCGCCAAACTTTCTGACTCTCGGCAACCTTGCTTCGATTTTCAAAGGGACGAGCACCAATCTTTACGCCGCGATTGGCCTGACTATTGTCCTCATCGTTGGTCAGCTGGACCTATCTATCGGCGCTTTGATGACCATCGGCGGCATGGCGGCGATCGGTCTCCAGCCGCGCCTGGGGTGGGGCGGCGCCTTAGCCGTCGCCGCTCTTTGTGGTTTGATCGTCGGCGCGGTCAACGGACTGCTGGTGACGAAGGCGCGCATCAGCTCGTTTATCGTGACGCTTGGGACCATGACCATTCTCGGCGGCGCGGCGAACCTGTACAGCAAGGGCGGCACACTGTTCGTCAGCGACTTCTCGTTCGCCGACCGTCTCGATCCCACGGGAATGCTCCTCACCCCGCGTGTTCTGATCTCACTCGCCGCGCTTGTTCTGTTCGCCGTGCTGCTGCGGCGCACGGCGCCGGGGCGCGGAGTATATCTGATCGGCGGCAATGCGCGCATGGCGTGGTATTCTGGACTTCCCGTGGACACGTATGTCATCGGCGCGTTTATGGTCTCGGGACTGCTGTCGGCGCTGGGCGGCGCGCTGTTCGCAGCCAGTCTCAACTCGGCGAACCCGAGCATGGGGGACCGGTCGCTGATGCCAGTGATCGCAGCCGTCATTATCGGCGGGACGAGCATGAAGGGCGGCAAGGGGAGCGTGATCGAAAGCGCCATCGCCGTTCTGACATTGGTGGCCCTGATCAACGGCCTGGCGTGCCTGGGCGCGGGCTTCGAGGTGCAGCAGATCGCGAGCGGCGCGGTGCTCGCGAGCGTCGTCGCCTACGACGCCTGGCGCGTCGTTCAAGCGAACGCCGTGCGCGGTCAGCGCAAGGAACTGTTATCTGAATTTCGGGACAGCCGTCTCGCGTCGATCAGTGACGAAGACGATATCACGGAGGAGAGTAATTTATTGGAACAGCGTAAGGATCGGACTTTTGCGATGGCGTGCGTGGCGATGGTTGCCTGCGTGGCCATCGTCGCCATATACGCCCTATCGATTCATCACTCGTCTGGAACAGAGCCGCGCACGGCCTTATCGGCGCCTTCTTCGGCAAGCGCCTCCACGGCGATCGCCGATGCGGACGCCGCCGTCATGAAGCTCAAAGCCATCGACGGTCAGCCGCTGATCGCCATGGATGACGCCCCTTTGAACGCGCCGCCGCGTCCCGCCAATCCCGATGCGCTGCCGCTGGACGATCCCATGCACTGGTACGATCAGGAGTACGCCGGCTGGAGCGTCACGCGCCAGAACATGCCCAAGTCTCCCGGCGGTCCGGTCGCCGGCCGCAAGGTCCTCTGTCTGCGCTTTATGGATCACCCTTACCTCACGGCGTACACGCGCGGCATGCAGAAAGTCGCCGACGCCTACGGGATCCAATTGACGACCTTGGTGGCGAACAATGACATCAACGTCCAATCCCAGCAGGTCGATCAGGCGATCAACGAGCGCCCCGATCTGGTGATCATTACCCCCGTGGACGCCACGGCCGTTGTGCCGTTGCTGCGCAAACTCAATCAGGCTGGCATTCCCGTGATCGCCAGCAATCTCATGCCCATTGCCCAGGGAACGCCCTATGAACTGACCTGGACCGGTCCCGACGACTGGGGCAATACGCGCATGCTCGCCCGCGAGTTCGCGAAGCGCATGAACTATGAAGGCGGCTATTGCATCGTGCGGCACATGCCCGGCTCCGCGCCGTTCTTCTCACGGACATACGCCATGGTCACCGAGCTGAAAAAGATCGCGCCGAAGATGGTGTGTCTGGATATGCAGTCGACGGGGCTAGAAGCCGAAAAGACGATGCAGGTCGTGAGCGACTGGATCACCCGTTATGGGACAAAACTCAAAGGCATTACCAGCGCCGACGACTCCGGGTCGCAGATTGGGATCGATCAGGCCGTCGCAAACGCGCATCGCTCGGATATCGTCCGGGTCGCCGCCGGCAGCAGCAAGGTCGGCATGGACGCCGTGAAGAAGGGGGAGTTAGCCGCCGTCACTTCCCAGGCCGCCGAATCGGACGGAGCGCTCCCCATGAAACTCGCCGCCGACTGGCTCTCCGGCAAGCCGATCGAGCGCCCTGTCTATTATCTGAAAAAGCAATTGATCACCAAAGACAACGTCGCCCAGTTCCAGCCCGCGCAGTGGTGATCGTTCACCTGCCATTTTCGCGAAGGATCATAGAAAGACAATATTTGAAATGAAGCAATTTTGGAAATCAGCGCTCGCCAGCCTCGCATTGATGGGAGCGCTTTGGGGCGGGCCAGCCTCGGCGCAGGGGCCGGCGCCGACGGACCCGCACATGCAGTGGTGGCGCGACGCGCGCTTCGGCATGTTCATCCACTGGGGACCGATCAGCGTGATGGGGCAGGAGATCGGCTGGAGCCGCTCGCCCAGCCCTTTCGGCCCGAACCCCGACGGCATCCCGGCGACCACTTACGACAATCTTTACAAGCAGTTCAATCCTAACA
>JAOQAA010000370.1 GCA_025963815.1 Capsulimonas sp. | reverse complement strand
GCGCCTTCTGCACCTCGGAAGTCGCGAAGTAGAGACCTATTCCCCCGCGCCGCTAAAGCGGCGCCGGGGAATAGGTCCCTAAAACGCACGCTCGTACTGGACGGGGATCGGGACTGCGCCGGTTTTGCCGAGCGCCTTCGCGGCGAGGATGGGCCAGTTGGGCTCGCGCAGGAACTCGCGGGCAAGCAGGACGATGTCGGCTTGGCCATCGTGAATGATCTGCGCGGCCTGCTCGGGATCGGTGATCATGCCGACCGCTGAGGTGGGGATGCTCGCTTCGCGCTTGACGATCTCTGACAGGAAGACCTGGTAGCTGGGGCCGGCCGGGATCTTGATCCCCGGAGCGACGCCGCCGGAGCTGCAGTCGATCAAATCCACTCCCAAATCCTTCAAAATGCGTGCGATCGCGACCGAGTCTTTGGGAGTCCAGCCGCGCTCGATCCAGTCTGTGGCGGAAAGACGCACGGTCAGGGGCTTGGCGGCGGGCCAGGCTTCCCGGATAAGCTGGACGGTTTCCGTCAAGAACCGCGCGCGGTTTTCGAACGAGCCGCCGTATTCGTCGGTGCGCGTATTGGTGAGCGGCGAGAGGAACGTGTTGATCAGATAGCCGTGGGCGGCGTGGATCTCGATCCAGTCGAAGCCGGCGGCGTCGGCGCGCAGGGCGGCGTCCCGGAATGCGAGCTGGATTTGCTTGATCTCGTCGATGGTGAGGGCATGGGGCGTGCGGTAGTCCGAAGCGAACGGCTCATCGGTCACGCCGACCGGCTCCCAGCCGCCATCGGCGTCGGCGACGCCCTTGCCGCCGTCCCAGGGCGCGGCGGTGCTCGCCTTGCGTCCCGCATGGGCCAGTTGGATGCCGGGGACCGCGCCTGCGTCGCGGATAATTTGGGTGATCGGCTTCCACGCTTCCACGTGCGAGTCCGACCAGATGCCGGTGTCGCCTGGAGAAATCCGTCCGCGCGCTTCCACGGCGGTCGCCTCGGTAATCACCAGCGCCGCGCCGCCGTAGGCGCGCGCCGCCAGATGCGTCAGATGCCAGTTGCTCGGAAGGCCATCTGTGGCGCTGTATTGGCACATCGGCGAAACGCCGATACGGTTGCGCAGTGTCACGCCGCAGAGGGTCAAGGGATCGAAAAGTTCGGCCATCGTTATTTCCTTTGGAACTCAAAAAACTTTTGGATGTTCTTCAGAAATAACTCAGTCCCGTCGTTCGAGGTTCCCTACGCCCATTTTCTTAAGTTGATGTTTAGTGATGCGTGCGGTAGGCGTGCTTGACGCCAAAACCGAGGACGATGAGGCAGAGGGCGACCTCACCGATCTGCCATCGCGTGTAACTATTGGACGCGGTCATCGCACTGATTGTGTTGATTAGAAACCACAGCGCCGCGGCGCAGGCGGCAATAGGGATGTACTTGAGCATGTTCCCAGATGCCTCCAGAAGGCGAAACTAATAGGTATTCAATGCTTCGACCACTTGGCTGCCGTTGAAATGGACCTGCACCGTGCGGCCGCCGCGTGTGTAGTACCAATCTTCATTGTTCAGGCCGCCCACCACGGTTCGGGTAATGCGCGTCGGCTCTCCGACAGTTGTGCGGACCGACGCGGCGGTCTGTCCGGAATGGATCCGGTCAGCCAGCTCCGCCGAGCCCAGCAGGGGCGCCGCACCTGTCACGACAGCTGGCGCAGAGGCTGCAGGCGACGAAACGGGAGCCGGTGCGCTGCGGTTCGGCGATATCAGAAGCATGAACAGCAGCAGGATCAGGAAAACTGTGACGGCGATCAGAGCTACCGGAGCTGACCGAAGATCACTGAGGGGCGAGGAGGCGGCGATCGCGCCGCCCTGCGCCGTATCCTGGAAGACCGTGCGGAACTGGTGGCCGCAGCCGGAGCAGAATTTTTCGGAAATCGTATTGGCCTTGCCGCAGCCTGGGCAAACCTTCTCGTAGCTCGTGTCCATTATCCTAGTCTCCCTGGCGTTGATTGCCGCCGCGCTTGAACCAAAATCCTTTTGAGCGCGTGTGTCCTCTGGCGAAAATATTGCGCCTGCCTTTCATTATAACAGAGCTTGCATCCTAGCAGGCAGGTTCTTCGCACGAATAATGACAAATTTTCTTGCAAATTTGCCGCCGAAACATTCTTTCGGCGCACAGGGCGACAAAAGTAGCAAAAATCACGTATAACATGTGGGGACTGCCGGTGCGAGACGCCGTCTCGAAGTGCTACTATACTTGCGAAGGAGCAGGGAGAGAAACTTACTTTCCCTGGGCAATGGCGCCAAACTATGAGTGTCGATTGGACGGAAGCGTATGTGGACCACTACGCGAGATTTTTTTTAGGGGCGCCGGACGCCACGCACTCATTTCAGCTGGATACGGCGAAGCCGCCGATCCAGATTCTTACCTATGATCGCGTCGTCGCCGGCTGTCGGCTCTTTGCTTCACTGGGGTTTTCGCTTTACGCGCCGGCCGGGGCCGCGCCGGCTGAAGTGGTGTGTCCGGTGGACGCCGGCGGGGACGCCGTGCCGGACATCCTGGCCAATGCGCTCTTCCACATGGCGACACGGCTGCAGCCGCTCGCTATCAGCTGGGGAAGCACGCTGGATGGACTGGAGCATGTCAATCCCGCGTTCGCTAAGAAGTACAAGAAAGAAGCCCTGTACTTCACTGACCCGTACGGGTTTCCGGATGAGTTCGCGCATGTTCTCGCCGACTGCGCCGGTGTCGGCCGGATGTATCTGGCGATGTTCCTGAGCAAAAAAGAGCACGCCTTTCTCCGCGAGCATCAGCGCGACGCCTTTGAAGAGAAGCTGGAAGAGAAGGGCGTGGACCCTTACGACGTGCGCCGCAGATCGTGCGTGTAATCCACGCGCGATCTAGCGGCAGGGTGGGTGCTACGCCCCATCTTGAATGGTGATACGCGCTTCCGGAGGCGTTCGCCCCTCGGCGCTGGCCTGGCTGTTCTTGATTTCCCGCACAAGCATCCGGCTCTCGGCCATCCATATCTTCGCCTGCCCGATGTCTCCCATCTTGGCGGCGAAGTGGGCCATGTTCTCCAGCACGCAGGCGGCGCCGTCCTGGTCATCCATGATCCGAAACAGCTCTAAACCCTCATGCAGCGCTGTCAGGCCTCCCAGATAGTCTTCCAGTCGATATGCGGCTTTGCCCAGGTTGTTGAGTGTCCAAGCGCAGGCCTTGGAATCCTTCGCCGTTCGCTGGATCTCCAGGCACTCTTGGTATCGCTCGCGCGCCCGGGTGAAATCTGCCTGCCGGTAGGCGATTCTGCCCAGGCACAGCGTGATATCCGCGATCGCTCTCTGATCCTCACGCTCCCGGCTGATCGCTAAACTCTCTTCGCAGCGAATCATCGCTTCCTCGTACTCGGCCAGGCGATACGCGATCTTTCCTAACCCGGCCAGTTCCCAGGCGGTCGATTCCGCGTCCTCGATACTGCGGCTTGCGGTGAGCGCCTCCTGGTAATACTGCTGGGATAGCGCGTAATCTTCGAGGCGGTACGCGACCTGTCCAAGGTTTTCCAGCACCCGGATCACGCCCGCGATATCGCCAAGCTCCTGATACCGAGGCATCGCGTCCGCCAGATATTCCCCGGACTCTTGAAACTGCCCCACGCGATACGCCGTCTTCGCCAAGCCCGTCAGCGAGCGAGCGATGGCGACGGAGTCTCCGGAAATCTTATGCTGAATCAAGCTTTCCAGGTAAAAATCATGGGCGTCGGAGTAGTGGTGACCACGATAAGCGGCGCGCGCCAGATC
>JAOQAA010000365.1 GCA_025963815.1 Capsulimonas sp. | reverse complement strand
GACAAACTTTCCGTAAGTGTCGGTCTGCTCCAGAGTCTCAATGCGTGGTGTCGCCGTTTCTATCATTGTAATCCGTTCTGGCTCCTGGGCCCTCACGCGCCAAAACGCTCCAGGGGGCTCCCCACCCTATGGGATAATCTCCCAAAAGGCGGGAAGCTCCGCCGAGCGTAAGCACGGAGGATCCGAAACATATCGCACAACGGGCGATAACGTATCGCGACTGGCGATTCACGATGTCGATGAATGGGCGAGCCTACCAGAGAGCTCGTCCGACTTGCATAAACGCCGTCACTGCTCTCAGAATTAACGGGAGTAGTATTCGACGATCAACTGCTCTTCGACATCCGTATCGATCAGGTCGCGTGTCGGCAGCGAAACCACTTTGCCGGTCAGCGTGCTGGCGTCGAAGCTCAGCCAGTCCGGGATATGACGTCCCATACCGCTGAGCGAAGCCAGCATCGGGGCCAATTTGCGGCTGTTGTCGTGGACGGTGATCACGTCGCCCGGCTTCACAAGGAAGGAAGGGATGTTGACGCGCTTGCCGTTGACCATGAAATGTCGGTGGGTCACGAACTGGCGAGCCTGAGCACGCGAGGACGCAAGGTTCAGCCGGTAGACCGTGTTGTCGAGGCGAACCTCAAGCAGCGCGAGCAGGTTCTCGCCGGTCACTCCACGGCGTCGCTCGGCTTCCGCCAGGTAGTTGCGGAAAGGCTTTTCCATAACCCGGTACGTACGCTTCATCTTCTGCTTTTCGCGAAGCTGGGTGGCGTACTCGGTCATTTTCTTCTGCATTCCCTGGCCGTGCATGCCAGGGGCGTAGTTCCGTCGCTCGATACCGCATTTCTTGCTGTAGCAGCGAGTTCCCTTCAGATATAGTTTGACTCCCTCGCGCCGGCACTGACGGCAGCGGGCATCTCCACTGATTGGCATTGTTAAAGAATCTCCAAAAAAATCGAACTCAAACGCGTCGGCGCTTCGGCGGGCGGCATCCGTTGTGCGGGATCGGGGTGACGTCCTTGATCAGGGACACCTCGACACCGACGGCCTGCAAGGCTCGGATGGCGCTTTCGCGGCCGGATCCGGGTCCCTTGACAAACACGTCGACACGGCGGAGACCGTGCTCCTGCGCCTTGCGGGCGGCATTCTCAGCGGCGAGCTGCGCGCCAAAGGGAGTTCCTTTTTTGGAGCCCTTGAACCCAACACTGCCTGCGCTAGCCCAGGAAATTAATTCACCTTTGATATCGGTGATCGAAACAATTGTATTATTGAACGTGCTCTGGATATGAACGATACCCTGAGCAATGTTCTTCTTCTCTTTCGGCTTCTGCCGAGTTGTCGTTTTCTTTTGCGCCATCGAACTACGAATACTCCTATCATCCCGTCGCACTCGGCGGCGGTACAGGAAGCTTTCCACGCGAAGACCACAAAGTCTTCAGGAGGAAAAGCTACTTACTTCTTAATTTTCTTCTTACCGGCAACCGCGCGGCGCGGTCCACGTCGGGTTCGAGCGTTGCTCTTGGTCTTCTGACCACGCACGGGCAAGCCCTTGCGGTGGCGAATTCCACGGTAGCAGCCGATCTCTTGCAGACGCCGGATGTTGATAGCGATCTGTCGCTTCAGGTCGCCTTCGACGCGGAATTCGCGCTCGATGGTCTCTCGAAGCTTGGAGACTTCCGCCTCCGTCAGGTCGCGGACACGAGTGTCCAGGCTGATGTCATTTTTTGTCAGGATGTCGCGGCTGCTGGTGAGCCCGATCCCGAAAATGGAAAGTAGCGCGTACTCTACCCGCTTGTCGCGCGGCAGGTCGACGCCCGCAATACGTGCCAAAGATTGCCTCCTGGAATGGCGGCGGCGGGATTAACCCTGCCGCTGCTTGTGCTTCTTGATAACGCAGATAACGCGCACGACACCGTCGCGCTTGATTACCTTACACTTATCGCAGATTTTTTTTACGGACGCCCGTACTTTCATGCGAAACTCCTCGTCTTATCCGGCGACTGAACGCCACCGGATTTCGTTACGTCTATATAAGCAACTTAGGGTTACTTATAACGGTACAAAATGCGGCCCCGGGTCAGATCGTATGGGGAAAGCTCGCACTTTACCCGATCTCCCGGAAGGATCTTGATGAAGTTCATGCGGATCTTACCGCTGACCAACGCCAAAATCTGATGTCCGCCTTCCAGATCTACGCGGAACATGGCGTTCGGCAGAGTTTCCGCAATGGTTCCCTCTACTTCGATCGCTTTTTCTTTCGCGTAAACTTCCGCTTCCTCAGCGCGGCGCTCTTCGCGCGCTTCGTGAGTTTTTCGTGGTCTTCTCGCCATAGGCTAGATCAGCTATTTCCCTTCAGAGGCAGGCAAGGTCAAAATGTCCGGCCCGTCCTCAGTAATCGCGACCGTATGCTCGAAATGGGCTGAGAGACTACGGTCGCCTGTAAAAATAGTCCACTCATCCCCCGCGCGATGGATGGCTTCGCGCGTCCCGATGTTAACCATCGGTTCAATGCAGATCGTCATCCCCGCGCGAAGACGCTCGCCACGACCTGGACGACCGTAATTAGGAACCTGAGGGTCCTCATGCACGGTGTTGCCAATGCCATGGCCCACCAAATCACGAACGACGGAATACCGGCTGCGCTCCACATGTTTCTGGATCGCTGCGCCGATATCGCCGATCGTGTTGCCGACACGCGCCTGCGCAATGCCCTTATACAGAGCCTCGCGCGTCACTAGCAGCAAGTTCTTTGCCGCCGATGAAATTTCTCCGACGGGAACTGTCATGGCCGCATCGGCGAACCATCCGTCCACCGAAGCGCCCATGTCGAGGCTGATGATATCGCCCTCTTGCAGCACCCGGTTCTTCACCGGAACCCCATGGACGATCTCATCGTTAATCGACAAACATGTATTGTGCTTGTAAGGCACATCGCTAAACGAGGGCTGATAGCCCATAAACGCCGATTTGGCGCCGTGCTTGCGAAGAACCTCCGCAGCCACTTCATCCAAATCCAGCGTCGTAGTCGTCCCAGGAACGATCGCGGCGGCCATCGCCGCGAGCGTTTCCGCGACCACACGGCCCGCAAGCCGCATCATTTCTATTTCTTCTGAAGTTTTGGGACGACCCATCGGACTATTATACCCGTCAATTTCTATTTATCGATCTTTCAGTGCAAATAGTATGCGCTGAAAGACTTCGTCCGGGCTCCCTGAGGCGTCCACGGGCCGAAGTTTGCCCTGTTGGGCGTAATATTGCGTCAACGGCAGCGTTGACTGATGATAGACATCCAGTCGATGGGGCATGGTTCCCGGATCGTCTTCCGGCCGGCGAACCAGCGTTTCTCCATCGCGGTCGCACCGCCCCGCCTGCTTCGGCGGCTGCAAATGCATTTGGTAAACCGACGCGCATTTCGGACAGACCAGTCGGCCCGCCGTGCGCTCGATCAAAACCGTTTCATCAATTTCCAGGGCGATCACGACATCGACTGCGGGCGCATCGGCGCCCCCTGTCGCATCGAACAATCGAGCCTGGTTCAAATTTCTTGGAAAGCCGTCCAGCACATACCCTTGAGTCGCATCCGGCTGAGCCAGCCGTAAAGACACAAGATGGATAATATCTTCATCCGGAGCGTAATCTCCGGCGGCGATGCGCTCTTCGACCTTCAAACCAAAAGCTGTGCGTCGGGCGATATGATCTCGGATAATATCGCCCGTCGCAATTCGGGGAGCCCGCAGCTGATCGGCGAGCTTTTGTCCCTGAGTTCCTTTGCCGGAACCTGGCGGACCCAGCAGTACAGCGCGCACTACCGGATGAAGCCCTCGTAGTTCCTCATCAGGAGCTGCGCTTCGATCGCCTGCATCGTTTCCAGCGCCACGCCGACAACGATCAGCAGACTGGTGCCTCCGACGAGGGTGAAGCCGTTAGCTCCCCCAGTGTTCGTCAGGGACGGGATCCAATACTGCATCAGTGCGATGACGGCCAGAAACAGAGCGCCGGCCAGGGTGATGCGTGTCATCACCTTATCCAAATACTCCATCGTCGGCTTGCCGGGGCGGATGCCGGGGATATAGGAACCATACTTCTTCAAGTCGTCCGCGATCTGCTCGACATTCATCGTGACCGCCGTATAGAAATACGTAAAGAACACAATGATCGCCGCGTAGACCAAGCCTGTGATCGGATTTTCACCCGGAGACATCCACTTGGCCCACTTTTGCAGATTTTCGCCAAGCGCCGAAGTCGGCGAGACGAACTGCGCGAAGGTGAGCGGCAGAAGCTGGATCGACAGAGCGAAGATGATCGGAATAACGCCGGCGGACGCCACACGGAACGGCAGGTAAGCCGTACCGCCCTGGGTCATCTTATTGCCGACCATTTTCTTGACGTGCTGGATCGGGATCTTACGCTGTCCCAGGGTCACATAAATGACGCCCATGACGGTTGCGAAGAACGTGATGACCAGTACGGCGAGCTGCCAGGGAGCAACCGTGCCTTCTCGAACCGACTGCATGACGCCGCCGATTTGGCTCGGCAGGCGAACCATGATGCCGCAGAAGATGATCAGGGAGATGCCGTTGCCGATCCCCTTTTCGGTGATCTGCTCGCCAATCCACATCAGGAACGCTGTGCCAGCGGCCAGCGTGATGATAATCTGGATCAGCACAAACGGATTAGAGCTGATGACATGCTCGTTGCGCAGAAGCATGGTCATTCCGAAGCCCTGCACGGCCGACAGCGCCACAGTGAAGTAGCGAGTGTACTGGCCGATGCGACGGCGTCCGGACTCGCCTTCCTTGGACATTTCCTGCCAGGAAGGGATCGCGAACGTCAAAAGCTGCATGATGATCGACGCGTTAATATAGGGAACAATGCCCATCGCGAAGATCGTGTACAGCTTTAAGGCGCCGCCGGTGAAGACGTCGACCAGGCTCAGGATACCGCCGCCGCCGCCGCGAGAAAACAGCTCGGAAAGCTTCTCGTGATTGACGCCGGGAATGGGAATGTGCAGTCCGACGACGTAGACGCCGAACATAGCGAACACGAACAGCAGCCGCCGGCGCAGTTCGGGGATCGCGAACGCCGCCGCCATCGCTTCGACAAATGATCCTTGCGATGAGCGGGGCGCGTTCCCGGTACGGCGGCGCGAACCGGAGCCGCCGGCAGCGGCCGCTCCGGACGGTCTATTGACAGCCATGACTAAAGTCCTCGAAACGTTGCGTCAACTAAATGGTTTCCGTGCTGCCGCCAAGAGAAGCGATCTTGTCCGATGCGCTCTTGGAGAAGTGGTGCGCCTGAACGGTCAGCTTCTTGGTCAGATCGCCATTGCCCAGGATCTTCACGCCATCTTTGACGTCATGGATCACGCGGGTTTCCAGCAGCAGTTCCGGGGTCACCGTGACGCCGTCATCAAAGCGCTCCAGAGCGCTCAGGTTGACGATCGCAAACTCTTTTTTGAAGAGCGCGGTAAAACCACGGCGATGCGGCAGGCGTCGGTGGGTCGGGGTTTGGCCGCCTTCGAAGCCGGGCTTGGTGTTGCCACGGGCCTTATCGCCCTTGTGACCGCCGCCGGAAGTTTTGCCGTGTCCGGATCCCGGACCGCGGCCAAGACGCTTGCGCCGGTGTGTCGATCCCTCGTTGGGCTTGAGGTCTGTCAGATTCATGGGTTACTCCGTCACCAAAGTGGCAGCACTGCGGCGCGCGCGGAGGCGCGGGCCGGGCGCGTCGCCCTCAACCGTCTCGACGTCGAGGACGTGTACTAATTTCTTGATCGAGCCGCGAATGCACGCGTTGTCCGGCTGGACCACCGAGGATCCGACCTTGCCCAGACCGAGCGCTCTTGCGCACTGAGCCTGGCTTTTCTCGTAGCCGATCAGGCTCTTCTTCAACGTAATCTTAAGCGCTGACATTCGTCGCCTCCTCCGCCGCCGGAGTTTCGGGAGCCGCCGCCGCAGGAGTTTCCTCCGCGACCGGAGCAGCCGCCGCAACCGGGGCCTCATTCACTACCGGGGCTTCACTAACTACTGGGGCCTCATTCACATCGTCGGAAACGACCGATGCAATACCCGCCGCCGCATCCGCTTCTTCCGCCGCCGCCGTCAGGGCAACAACCGAGCGCGGAACCAGCTCGCTGATATCCTTGCCACGCAGACGAGCCACGTCAGATGCGCGCTTTAGCTGCTTCAAGGCCGCAATCGTCGCCCAGGCCGTGTTGACCTTGTTGGACGAACCGAGCGACTTGGCCAGAACATCCTTGACGCCCGCCGCTTCCAAAATGGCGCGGGTGGAGCCGCCGGCGACCAGACCGGTACCGGGGGATGCGGGGCGAAGCAGAACTTCAGCCGCGCCCTGGCGAACCAGAACGTCGTGCGGGATGGTAGAGCCGACCAGCGGCACATGCACCAGGCTCTTGCGAGCGGCTTCGACGCCCTTGCGGATCGCGTCCGGAATGGCGCGGGCCTTGCCGATGCCGGCGCCGACATAGCCTTCGCCGTCGCCAACAACCACAAGGATGCTCCAGGACATGGTGCGTCCGCCCTTGTGCGTCTTCTGAACTTTATTGGTTTGGATCACACGCTCCGTCAGATTGAGCGTATCCGGATTAATCAACGCCATGTTTTAGAATTCCAATCCGTTCTCACGGGCGGCTTCGGCCAGCCCCTTGATGCGGCCGTGGTACAGGTATCCGCCACGGTCAAAGACAACGCGCTCGATCCCGGCGGCCTTAGCGCGCTCGGCAATTAACTTGCCTACGGCCTTAGCGGCTTCGATGTTCCCACCGACGCTCTTGGACGCCTTATCGGAGCGCAGGGACGGGTCCAGCGTGGACGCCGACGCAAGCGTCGTACCCGCCAGATCGTCAATGACCTGAACGTAGATGTTGTTGCTGCTGCGGTAGACGTTCATGCGGGGCCGAGCCGGCGATCCGCTAACGCGCTTCCGCACACGAGTGTGGCGCTTCTGTCGCGCCGCGTTCTTGTTTAATAAAGCCATAATCCCGAGTTTCCTCTTGGTCTGTCCACACGAGCGAGCGTATCAGCGCCCGCTCGGCAAACCCAATACCGCAAAATTGTAACACCGGAGAGTAAAAAGTGAGTGCTTGCCCAAAGGCGAGACTTACTTCTTGCCCTTACCGCCGCCCTTACCGCCAGCCTTGCCGCTCTTACCAGCTTTGCGGCGAACGATTTCGCCCTGGTAGCGGATACCCTTGCCCTTGTAGGGTTCCGGGGGCTTCATCTTGCGGATAACGGCCGCCTGCTGGCCGACCACTTCCTTATCAATCCCATTGATGGTGATGACGGGACGGCGAGTGGCGTTGTCCTGGCCGACTTCAAAGTCGATCCCTTCGAGCGGTTCAACCGGAACGAGGTGGGAGAATCCGAGGCTAAGGACGAGCTTCTTGCCGTCCTTCGTTGCGCGGAAACCGACGCCTTCGATCTCGAGAACCTTCTTGTAACCGGTGGATACGCCGGTGACCATGTTGCTCACGAGCGAACGGGTCAGGCCGTGCAGCGCACGGTGGGTCTTGCTGTCCGTGGGACGCTGAACCGTCAGCACACCGTCCTGAATGACGAACGCCATATCAGGCTGGAAGCGGCGAGAGAGTGTTCCCTTGGGCCCCTTGACGGTGACGCCGCCGTCGGTGGCGATCTGAACATCGACGCCCGCGGGAATAGTAATGGGAGCTTTACCGATACGAGACATAATTGCGGGCTCCTTTTACCAGACGTGCGCAATGACTTCGCCGCCGATGCCCAATTTCTTGGCTCGCTTGGCTGTCATAACGCCCTGGGAGGTAGTGACGATCGCGATGCCGAGACCGCGAAGAACCGTCGGCAAATTGTCGTGCGATCGGTAGATGCGAAGGCCGGGCTTGCTGATTCGCTTGAGGTCGGTGATGACCTTCTCGCGATTGCGGGCGCCGTACTTGAGGGTGATCTTGATCTTGTTCTGCACGGGCTGCTGAACAACCTCGTAAGACTTGATATAGCCTTCGTCGAGCAGGATCTTAGTGATCTCGATCTTTACATTGGATGCAGAGACTTCCAACGAATCGTGATTCGCGCTGTTCGCGTTGCGAATCCGAGTCAGAAGGTCCGCGATAGGGTCGCTGACCGGCATTGTTTACTCCATCAGACGGGCGTTCGTCACGCCTCGATATGGTTCCAGGGTCGGCCGGATCATTCCGGCGCGTCCCTCAGCCCCCTTACGGGAGCAATTAAAATGTACGCTTACGCGTGAACGCCGAGCTCGAAAGCCAGACTTCAGTCCCGCTTTACCAGCTGGACTTGGTGACGCCAGGGATCAAACCCTTATGCGCCAGTTCGCGGAAGCAAATGCGGCAAATGCTGTATTTGCGCATATAGCCGTGAGCGCGGCCACAAAGCTGGCAGCGATTGTAGGCGCGTACCTTGAACTTCGGGGTCTTTTTCGCTTTTTCGATCAGGCACTGCTTTGCCAAGATGAATCCTCCGTCGACAGTCGCGACTTCTCCGTGTTTGGCCGCCAAAGCAACCTAAAAACCCGAGAAATCGGACATCAGTATACCTGAAATCACCGAAAATAATTCTATTCCCGGTGATTTCAGATGATTTTTGCTCTACTGCAGGCGCGCGCCCTGCTTCTCGCCGCGGAACGGCATACCGATCGCTTTCAGAAGGGAGCGCGCTTCCGCGTCGTTCGTCGCGTTCGTGCAGATGATGATGTCCATGCCGCGAACTTTGTCGACTTTATCGTAGACGATCTCAGGGAAGGTCAACTGCTCCTTCAGGCCCATGGCGAAGTTGCCGCGGCCGTCGAAGGAGTTGGGATTGATCCCGCTGAAGTCACGGACGCGCGGCAGAGCCACGTTCACGAGACGATCGAGGAACTCATACATCTGAGCGCCACGCAGGGTGACCTTCGCGCCGACCTTGACGCCTTCACGCAGGCGGAAGTTTGCAATGGACTTCTTCGCCCGGGTGACGATCGGCTTCTGGCCGGTGATCGTCTGAAGGTCGATGATCGCGCCGTCGAGCAGCTTGGCGTCGCCGCCCGTCTGTCCCGCCGCGCCCACGCCCATGTTGATCACGATCTTCTCAAGCTTAGGGACCTGCATGATGTTCTTGTAGCCGAACTCCTTCTGCAGCGCCGGGATGACTTGCTCCCGGTACACAGTCTGGAGACGAGGCTTAGTTGTTTCGTTAGCCATTGTCGATCACCCCTCCGGACTTCTTAGCATAACGCACGCGGTTACCGCTCGCGTCCAGCTTGACGCCGATCCGAGTGACGGCGTTCTTCGCATCCTTGTCGATCAGCTGAACCTTGCAGATGTGCAGCGGCATGGACATTTCGATCCGGCCCGATTCCTGCTGAGCGCCCGGAGCCGCCTGCTGGCGCGGCTTCTGATGCTTGATCACGATATTCAGGCCTTCCACAACGATTTTGCCCGTTGCCGGGATGACGCGTGTGATCGTGCCTTCTTTGCCCTTGTCCTTACCGGAGATGACCCGGATCAGGTCGCCGGAGCGAAGACGAATCTTGCCGGCGTAGCGGATGGGAGCCGAGCGCGGCCCCTTCTTCTTAGGAGGAGTATACATTTAGAGCACCTCCGGCGCCAGCGAGATGATCTTCATCGCGCCTTCGAATTTGGATTCCCGAAGCTCACGGGCGACCGGTCCGAAGACACGGGTGCCGCGCGGCGCGAGGTTGTTGTTGAGCACCACGGCGGCGTTCTCATCGAAGCGCAGCGTGGAGCCGTCGGTGCGGCGGATCATGTTCTTGGTGCGAACGATGACGGCTTTGACAACGTCGCCCTTCTTCACCTGAGCGCCGGGCGTCGCGGACTTCACCGCGCCGACAATAATATCGCCCACTTCAGCATACTTGCCGTTGGAGCCTTTAAGCACGCGGATGCACATGATCTCACGCGCCCCGCTGTTGTCTGCCGCGCGTACGCGCGAATAGGACTGAATCATACTTTTCCCTTTGCGCTGCCGGACTTCTCAGTGAGCTTGCCTTTGGGGAAGGCGAACGCTTGAAGACCGACCCAGCAATAATATACGTCTTAGTGATCCCGAAGGATACCAATTTTAAGACGCAATGAACACGCCAGACGGCGTGAAGAAGCCGGACGGCGAGCGCCCGGCTTCGGAGGCGGCTGGAGCGCCGAAACGCTCCAGACAGTGTGAAAGCGCTACTTGGCGCGCTCGGTGACACGCACCAAACGCCAGCACTTCTCTTTGCTCAGCGGACGGGTCTCCATGATCTCCACGGTATCGCCGATGTGCGCGTCGTTGTTCTCGTCATGGACTTTGAACTTCTTGTTGCGCTTGACGGTGCGGCCGTAGATCGGGTGACGGACGAGGTTGTTGATAGTAACAACGATCGTCTTTTCCATCTTGTCGCTGGAGACGACGCCGATGCGGATTTTACGCCGGTTTCGGGTCTCTTCAGTCTCTACTTCGTTTGTTTCAGCCATTGCTATTATCCCTCGTTAGACTGCGCCAGTTCACGCTCGCGCTGGATCGTCAAAGCTCGGGCGATTTCCTTCCGGCTGTTCTTCACAACCTTCACGTCTTCAACCGGCTTGCTCAGGCGATCCTTGCGGAACTGGTAGATGTTCTTGTGCGCGTTTGCAATGACGACCGTCAGGTCGGCATCGCTCGTCGCACGCAGGTCCTGCAGTCGATCGCGGGTCTTCTTATTTTCAGCCATTGGTTTCCTCGCTGCCTTCCGTCGCCGTGGCGGCGGTTACAGTGGTATCCTCATCCACAAGCGGCTCCTTGGCGTTGCCATGAGCGGTCACCTGCAGAGCCGACTCGCGCCGGGTAATGAACTTCGTCTGGATCGGCAGCTTATGCTGCGCAAGCCGCATCGCTTCCTTCGCCAGATCTTCCGCAACTCCCGACATCTCGAAGAGGATACGTCCCGGCTTCACAACCGCGACCCAGCCTTCCGGAGCTCCCTTACCCTTGCCCATGCGGGTTTCCGCGGGCTTCTTGGTGAAGGGCTTATCGGGGAAGACCCGGATCCAGATCTTACCACCGCGACGGATCTTGCGGGTCATCGCAATACGAGCGGCTTCGATCTGGTTGTTGGTCATCCAGCACGCTTCCAGAGCCTGGAGCGCGTAATCGCCGAAATCGACGTTCGTACCGCCCGAAGCAGCGCCGCGGCGCTTGCCTCGATGGACTCGGCGGTACTTGACTTTCTTAGGCATTAACATAGTTTAAGTCTCTCCTTAACGACCGCCGCCGCCGCCGAAGCCGCCGGGACGGCCACCGCCGCCGCCGCCAGGTCCACGACCGCCGCCGCCGCCAAATCCGCCGGGTCTGCCGCCGCCGCCG
>JAOQAA010000363.1 GCA_025963815.1 Capsulimonas sp. | reverse complement strand
AAAACACCGGAGCGGGGGCGACAACTGACCGGCGGAAGAAATGGGAGGTCTTCGAAAGAAGTATACGACGCGGGAGGGGATGGGTCCTGCTTGAATTTGGGAAGCGGCCCTACTCGTTAGTTTGCATCAACGTCTTCAGACGGCGCTTCCACATGCGAACCGTCCTGCTGGAGCTCGTCCGGCTGGGACTGCTCTTCAGACATCAGATCAACGTCAGCCTGCGGATGTTCCTCCACGATCGGAGTCTCCTCGGCCTTCGGCTGCTCATCCACCTTCAGAGCCTCTTCGTGCTTCGCCTTGCGGAGCAAGGAGCGCTTGGGCTTGGGCTTGCGCAGGCGGAACGCCTCAATCTTGTTATGGTGGTTGATCTGGTAGTAGGTGAACTCAGGCATTCCGTCGATCTCGGCCTCGGGATCGAAGGCGGCCATCGTCAATTTGCCTTCGGGCAGGAATGCGCCGGTATCGATGCCGATCTTGTTCCCCATCACGAGCGGCTGAAGGGTCGGAATGATGGTATGGCCAAAGACGACAATCGCGCCGAAGTCTTGTTCACTATCGATAAACTCGTCGCGAATCCAGAGGCGCGGATCGCGCTGCATTGGCTCGAAGCCTTCGGGGGGGATGCCGGCGTGGACGAAATGGTAACGGCCGGCGGGAAATTCCAGCTGAGTGCTGGCGATCAGGTCTCGGTCGGCTTCCGGGAGCTGGCTGAACCATTCTGGGGAGTGGATGATGCCATAGCTGGCAAGTGTTTCCCAGCCGCCATTGAAGAGCCAGAGGCTTTCTTCTTCGGGATCGAAGCGCGCCGTCAGCAGCATGTCTTCATGGTTGCCGCGCAGGAACACGACATTGTCGGCGCCGTGCAGATTGCGGAACTGGTGCAGCAGCTCAAAAACCCCTCGGCTGTCCGGCCCGCGATCGACATAGTCGCCCATAAAGACGACCATATCCTGCGGCTCCAAAAGGCTCTGGATCAGAAAGTTAAGCGCCGTGGCAAGCATTTCGGCCTGCCCATGTATGTCCCCAATCGCATAAATCATGAGAATGTTGAGCCAAGCAAAACGGCGGCCCCGCGGCCGCCGTTTCGCGAGAGGCTACTGGAGGATGAACTCGACTTTCTTCTTGTCGAAGCCTTCCGGCTCCTTTTTGGAGTCGAACGTCCAGCGGTTGGCGCGCTCCGAGAACGCAGTGTAGCCGCTCAGGATGCTCGCCAGCAGGCGACGCGGCGTGCGGCGGACGATGTTGACTTCCGTCAGCAGGGTCAGGAACGAAGCGCCCTTGTGGTAGTGCTCCAGGATCGTGCGGACGATATCGTAGGTCGACACGGGGCCACCTTCGACTTCCGCGCGGTAATCGGTCAGCACGGCGAAACGATCGGCGCTCACGTATACGTCCTTGTCCGTCTCGTTGCCAAACACGAATTTGAACTCGGCGGGATCGTCCGTTTTCTCCAGCGTGAAGACCGCGCCCGAATCGGCGGCGATCTCGGCGTAGACATCAAACAGACCGTAGACGATCTGGACGTTGTAGTCGACATACACCGAGTACGCCACGCCTTCGACGTCGCGTAGGGTTACTTCAACGATGTTCGGCTCGGCCGGGAAGAAGCCGCGCGGGATCTGCGCCAGCGGGAAGGTGCCGATCTCTTTGTGGTGCGACTTCAGCACGAGACGCAGCGACTTGGAGGCGGCGGAAACGCCTGAGGGCCACAGCGTGTCGGCGCCGTCTTCCTGATCGTTGACGTCCTGCGCGATCGGGTCCAGAACGGCATCCTGAAGGCCGCGATCGAAGGCGTCGTCGGACAGCATTTGATCGAGGACTTCACCGTCGGCCATCTCGAAGCGCGGGAGGACCGGGAAGGTGAGCGATTCGGGCACTTGTCCGAGGTAAGGCGGCAAGGTGTCCGGCGCCTGGAAGCGATTGGCGCCGACCCAGATGAAGTCATCAGGCTGCGAGCGAAGATATTCGGTCAGGGTAACGACATCCTCGTCGAATGTCTTGGCGCCGGGCGCCACTTCCAGAACGTTCTCCAGAAGCTCCTGCGCGGTGACCACTTCGTCGCGGTCCGCGAAGTAGCGCTGCAGTTCGACCAGATCGCCATCCGTGACGGACAGGGGCGCCGCGGGTTCATCGCTGACTTCCGGCGCGGCGTCATCGGCGCTTTCGCCAACCTGCGCGGCCAAGGCGGCCCAGGCGGCGCGCACATCCTCCAGCACGGCGGCGGATGCCCAGCGGTGCTCCGGAAGCGCGATAAAGAGATCGGGGCTGCGGAACATCGATTCGTAGAGCGCGGCGCCGTCGAAGTCATCGCCCAGCGACTTCCAGGCGTAGTACTGGACCACGCGGTTGTCGATCGGGGCGCCGTCGACCGAGTCGACCAGGACGCTGGCGGAGCCGACAGGATCGCTCTCCCAGTCCAGACCGGCGGCGGTTTCCGCGAACGGGGCGACACTGTCCGCAGTCAGATAGTTGTAGAAGAGGACATCGGCTACCTTGGGGCTCTCGACGTTCAGCAGCCAGGAGCTCAGGCCGAATGCGTTATCGCCGGCGGGGAAGTAGGCGGTTCCCCGGAACAGGCGCGGCGCGACTTGATCGAAGTGCTCGTGGACACGGCCATAGATGCGGCCAAGCTCCGTCGCGGCTTCGAGAACCGGCATCGGCTGGCCGTAGATCCCGACGATCTCCTCCAGCGTGCGGCCCACGGGGCGCTGCTTATCCAGGTATCGCTGCGCGATGTCCCAGCGGCGGTCCACCGAAACAAAGCGGCGAGGGTTCGCGTCCAGTGTGTGCCGGACCAGACCAGTCGTGATGCCGTCGTCGCCGATCTCACGCACCAGTTCGCTGATACGGACCGGCTCGCCCAGAGCGACTAGGGCTTGATGCAAGCGCGCGATCAGAAGTTCATTGGCGGTAGCCGCCTTGGGGTCAGCGTCTGTTTGCGCGCCGGTCTTCTTGCCGGCCGGCTTTTTTTCTGCGGTCTTCGTGGTCGCCATGCGTTCTCCTCGAGGTAATAAACAAATAGTGTGTGCGGCGCCCCGGCGCGCCCGAAACTTTACGGGTTAATGTCACGCAAATCTTGCAGTCGTTACGAGGTCAAATGCGACAATGCGGCGGCGCAGAGGTCGTAGGGAAGCGCTTCGGTGATCCGCGCGCGCACCACGGTTCCCGGCGCGGCGTCTGTCCCTGTCACCAAAACCTCGCCGTCGATTTCCGGCGCGTCCCGGAACGAGCGCCCCACGGCGGCTTCGCCCCGCCGGCTTTCGATGAGGACATCAAGATCGCGTCCGACCCAGCGGTCGTTGCGTTCGCGGCTGATCGGCTGCTGGATCGCCATCAGAGCATCCTTGCGGCGGCGCATCACGGCGTCGGGAATGGGATCGGCCATTTCGTGAGCGGGCGTCCCCTCTTCCGACGAGAATGTGAATACCCCGACACGGTCGAATTTCACATCCTGCACGAACTGGGCCAAGTTGTCGAACTGTTCCTCGGTCTCGCCGGGGAAGCCGACCAAAAACGTGGTGCGCAGCGTCAAATCAGGGATCGCTTCGCGCATCCGGTCAAAGAGACGGCGGTACTGATCGACATTGCCGCCGCGCTTCATCTTGTTGAGCATGGCGTCATCGCCGTGCTGGAGCGGCATGTCGATATAGGGAATGACCTGCGGCAAACTGTTGATCGCTTCAATAAGCGCCGGGCGCACCATCGTGGGATAGCAATACAGAAGGCGGATCCACATAATCCCGGGCACGGCCGAAAGCTTTTCGAGAAGCTCGGGAAGCGCGAGGCGACCGTAAAGGTCCATCCCATAAGCCGTGGTGTCCTGAGCCACTAAGTTGAGCTCAAGCGCGCCCGACTGCGCCAGCTGCGTCGCTTCCTGAACCAATCGTTCGATCGGCTTGGAGCGGTGCTTTCCGCGGATGCCCGGAATGGCGCAGAACGTGCAGGTATGATCGCAGCCTTCGGAGACTTTGAGATACGCGGTCCAGGGGGCGCCCGAAGCGCGCAATCGAACCGGGGGAACCAGCGGGTATTTGTCGGCGACAGGAACCACGAGGTTCTTCATGCCGGGGCGCGGCCCAAAGACAACGTTGCCGACAGCGGGGGCGCTTTCGATTCCGAGGAACGCGTCGACTTCCGGGATCTCCAGCGCCAGTTCGGCGCCATAACGCTGAGCGAGACATCCCGTGACGATGACTCGGGAGATCTTCCCGCGCTTTTTCAGCTTCACGGCGTCTAAGATCGCGTTGATGCTTTCTTCTTTAGCGCTCTCGATGAATCCGCAGGTATTGACGATCAGGACATCGGCGTCATTCTTGTCGCCCACGAACTGCACATCGCCTTCACCGGCGAGCGCGCCGAGCATCTCCTCGCCGTCCACCTGATTTTTGGCGCAGCCCAGCTGCACCAGACCGACTTTGGTTGTCAAAAGTTCATTACTCCGGCGCCTGTTCGATCCCGGCGCACACAAAAACACCGCGATAGTTTACCCGGAAAGTCCGAAGAGTGTCAAATCGCGATGCGCGCATTCCTTGACAAAATTGGTCTGTACGCACCATAATAATGGGGCTTAAGCACAGATTTTAAAGAAAAACTTGGAAATGTGGAGACTACCTTGGCGGAAAACGAAATCGATCCCGAAGAAATTTTTGACATAGCGATCATCGGCTCCGGGCCGGTCGGCCTGTATGCGGCGTACTACGCAGGGCTGCGTGGTATGAAGACGAAGATCATCGATAGCCTTCCCGAAGTTGGCGGCCAGCTTGCGGCGCTGTATCCGGAGAAGTACATCTTCGACGTCGCCGGCTACGCCAAAGTGTACGCCCGCGACCTCGTCGCGAACCTGAACGAGCAGGCTGCCCAGTACGAACCGACACTGGCGCTCGACCAGAAGGTCACCAAACTGATCCCCGGCAACGTCATCACGCTGGAGACCGACAAGGGCCCCACGCACTACGCCAAGTCCGTGATCATCGCGGCCGGCGTCGGCGCGTTCCTGCCGCGCAA
>JAOQAA010000343.1 GCA_025963815.1 Capsulimonas sp. | reverse complement strand
AGCCAATACAGGCGTCTTCTATAACGATCGTGTCGAGCGTTTTTGCTTCCGGGGATTTCAGGTGGATCAGGAATGCGATCAAGTAAAACGCGCATCCTATTAGTTTTGAAGCTTTGATGACTTTTATTTTAGTGGCGTCATATAAAATGTAGGCCGCCGACATTCCAAGGGCAAACAAGGCGATGAACCAAAATCGAGCTCCATATGTTCCTAAGACCGTCAATAGTAATCCTAATCCAAATGCGCCAAGAATGAGAATTCCCAATCCATACCGATTCCGCAGCGGTAAAAGAAATGCGGGCATGATGAAGTAAATTTGCCACTCAGTCGCTACGCTCCACAGAGCGACGTTGGAACTGATTTGCCAATTCGGATAGAGATTATGGATCAGCAGAAGATGCGTTATTATCACGATTGGGCTAAACGGCTGTAATTCGCCGCCGCTGTATTTACCAGGGAGATGGTCGATTGCTGGGATGATCAAGAGAAGCAGGCTGGAAAGAATATAGGCCGCAAAGTACGGAGGAAGGATACGTCTCGCCCTTCTGATGAAGTACTTGAGGTTTCCGCCGATCAATGTCTGGACGTTTGATCGCGCTAAGGAGATCGTGAGACAAAAGCCTGAAAGCACGATGAATATATCGACATAGGCAGTGCCGAATAATAAACGATCAAAAACCCAGGTTAGCCCATGCGGCAAGTTTTGAGGAAGAGAATTTGCTGTTTCTGAATAAGCGTGATAGACCACAACGCAGAGCGCCGCAAGAGCTCGGATGCTGTCGAGATGGCGCAATTGGCTTTTCAGGTCCGTCTTGTTGGCTGGATTGGCGTCTTCCAAGGTCAAATGAGAATCGATTGTGTTCATGTGGATATAAGATCGAATATTCGCAATTGGGCGAGCCGGAATCAATGAAGTTCCGCGCGGGCGGTTATGGTGTTTGTCGTACTTGTGTTTTTTATTCGGCGCCAGGTTGCGACGGTGAAGTGACCGAAGTCGGTCTGGACGGCGTATGTTCCTGAAGGCTGGTAGGTGGGGCTGCTTTTGTCCATGCCGGTGAGCGGTTCGCCGCCTTGATCCCACATGAAAACGACCCAGTCGGGTTTGCGGAACTCAATGTAATCATTCAAAGGGCCAGGATCCATCCATTCGTGGACGGCCATGACGCCGCCCCGGCCCCGACGATAACCGGGGAGACGCGCAATTGTGGTGTCGGTGAGACCACAGGCGTCGATGAAACGAATTTGCGGATTTTGAATGGGGACCAGACCCATCTCCGTTGTCAAAACAGTTTCGCCAGGCTGCGCATGCTGCGAAATCCATTGGGATGTACGAAGAAAGCCTTGAGGATTGCCTACTCGCCAGCGTTCGTATGGGGCGTGTGGTTGCATCACCCAGGCCAGGTCGTGCAGGTAGCTATGCTTCGACAACTGGGTCAAAGTTCGGATCGTGTCGGCGGCTACTACGCCTGACAACGCAATGGCGAATGCGCCGCAGCCGATGTTGACGATCGATGCCGTCCCCTTCGTTTTTAGCCACGCCACCATGGAAATTGATGTCACGATGGCAATACACCACAGTACGGCGAATAAAGGAGAGACGGTCGCGTAGAAGCGTCCGTCGATCATCCAGTCACCGCCGGCGCGAAGAACGAATGCGATCTGGATGAGCCAAGGGACAAGCAATGGGAGAATGCGAAGAGATCGCATTCGAAGGACGCCAATGCAGCCCAGGATTGTTGGCGCTAGCCCGAGCCAGGAATGACCGGGAACCATATAGTCAAAACAGTAGCTGAATCCCATTGGGACAGCAACGTCCAATGGGATTTGCTTGGCGAAGTATGTGTTTGGCAGGATGGCTCCGTAGTAACTCCACCGGAAGCAAAATAAGGCGATCAGCGGCAGCGCGTAGATAGCGCAGGCGATGGGATCGGGCAGTTTTCTCTTGCGCCACGAGTACAGGCCCCAGATGATCGGCAGCGTCAACATGATTTCCGGGCGCGTGAGAGCCGCCGCTGTAAAAAACAGCGCGGATATCCGCTGCGAAAAGCGACTCTCTTGAACAATAGCGCGCATCGACCACAGGACGCCCGATGTGAGGAACGCGGTCGCGAAGCATGTCTCCAATCCGTTGATCATTGAGAGCGCAAACGCGGGCTGAACCGCAAGCAAGAGCGGACACCAATCGCCAACGCGGCGGTTGTTGGGAAGCGCCAGATGGGCAAGCATCTGGGACTGCCGGAGCACGACGACGCCCAGTATGCAGCCGAGCACTTTGGTCGCAAAGAGCGCCTGATCTGGAGAGAGGAAGCGCATCAGGATCGTGAGATACCAGAGATGAAGCGGGGAGGTATAGCCTTCCACTCGTTCCCCGGCATTGATGACCCACCCATGGCCGCGCACAAAATTCTGCGCGTAGTGCATGGTGATGAAAACATCATCCTCGACATAATTGAAATAGCGGAACGCGATTGCTAAGAATATGGCGCTGGCCAGGATGAGTAATGCAGGGGCGGATAAGAATTTTGATTTCACGGTGAATGGCTGCAGCATCGGGCTAATGAATGTGTCTCGAAGAAGGGTCGATGGTATTATACGCCAGATTGCTACGATTTTGCGAAATGGTGTGCATGCAAATGCTGTCGGAGCATCCGTTTTGATCGGCAATAGTGAAGTGACTTTCTGAAATCCTATATTGGTGGTAGGCTTGGACTAGAGAGCGTCTGTCGCGGAATGCGGCGGGCGTTTTTTGTTTGGTGGACGCTTCCGGATTTGTGTTGGCGGCGCGAGTGGGTGATTCTGAGCCGAATTGATTGCATGGGTTGGGAGTGTGAATGATGGCAAATCAGAAGCGTGGAAGTGGAGTGGCGCCGATGCAGTCGTTGATGACGGGGGCGGTGCAGCGGTTTCAAGAGAACCTGGCGCACCCGGCGCGGCGGGAGTGGTGGCATATGCGCTATCCCAACGCGATGTACGATCCGTTCACCAATATTCCCAAAATCAAGAGGGAACTGGCGGCGATCGATTCATTGCAAGCCCGGGGACAACGATTTATCGATACGGCGGATGGGGGAACGTTCAGGGACTGTATGACAGTGGACGCGCGACACTAACGCAACGAAACTTAGCCGCCGCGCGCGGGACGGCGGAAGTGGTTGGCTTGGCGACTAGCGCCGTGGGTGCTGGGGCCGGAATTCGTTTGGTGGCGCGGAATTATGGAGAAAAGCAACTGCTTAAAGCTCTCGCTAAAGAGAGCACCCAACAATTGATCAGTCATATTTCCGGCAAAGGCGGCTCTTTTAATCGTTTTTGGGGTACAGCAGGAGATGACGCTATTCAGGCAATCGGAGATGTCCGACGCGCTAAGTTTTATCATTTACCGAGAGGAGCAGATCGTAGAGCATTACTGACGTATCGAGAAATTATCCGGCGAAATATAGGAAAGCGTCTAAGTCAAAATATCGCGAACAATTGACGCATATCCCACAATCGTCAACTTTGTGGATTTTGAAGGGCACACGCCGTTGCATTGGGTGTCCGCCATGATTGGTGACAACGCCGACATTGCTGAGCTACTCGTCGTGCGAGGTGTGGATGTCAATGCGAGAGACCATGATGGCTTGACGGTGGCCGATTGGGCGAGACTCATCACAAATGTGGGAATTGCGGAAATGTTGTCGGAGATATAAGGATGGGATGATGGGGTCAAGAGTTTGCGCTAGAAAACGAATCCGGCAAGCCGGGCAGACGATCTTTGAATTGGGCTGCCTGTTGTTCGTTATTGCCGCCGGTATCGCTGTCGCGGTGTCGTTCTGGCGCCATTGGGGGATTATTGGCGCATTAATCGGATTTCCGGTCGGATTGTTTGGTCTTTATTATCTTTACGTCGGCATTCTGAAGTTGGATAGTTGGTGGCTTCCGGTGACGCCGCCGTGTTGCTGTGGAGAAGGCTCATCCAGCAGTTACGATGTCGAGTTTCTCAAAGAAGGTCTTTTCCCAGGCGGAAGTCTTGAGTTCGTTTATACTTGCCAGCAGTGCGGGCGGCGTTATGTGAAGGGGCATCGCAAGTTTTTGGAAGTTTCCGCTGACAATACGCTTCACCCCTATATGAAGCATGCGCCGTTCGGCCGCTGGCGTCTTGATGGTGACTGATCGGAAGATATTGTAAGGATTCGGAAAAGCTCTCGCTTCGGCGGGGGCTTTTTCTTTGCTGCGGGTGTGATCCCGCGATGGAAAGGGTTCGTTATTATGAGCGCTGTTTACGACTCCGCGCGCGCCGCGTTTTTGACGGGCGGGATCAATTTGGTTTCCGATACGGTGAAGGCGGCGCTGGTGAAGACGACCTATACGCCGAGTTATGGGACGCACCAATTTCTCAGTGATCTGGGGGCGAACACGACGGGGACGGATCAAACGCTGTCGTCGAAAACGGCGACAGCGGGGGTGTTTGATGCGGCGGATCTCTCGTTCTCGGGGGTTCCGGCGAGCACGACGGTCGGATACATTGTGCTTTACAAAGATACGGGAAGCGCGGGGACGTCGCCGCTGGTGTGTGCGATCGATGCGTCGCTGACGACGGGCGGATCGGTAAGCACGATCGGCGTCACTTGGGACAATGGGGCGAGCCGGATTTTTAAGCTCTAGGCTGGGGCCGGGAAGGATAACG
>JAOQAA010000309.1 GCA_025963815.1 Capsulimonas sp. | reverse complement strand
AGTGGGACGCGGTGATCATCAACGAGGTCCCGAATGAGCTGATCGGCTGGCGATCGGTCGACGGCTCGCAGGTCGACAACGCCGGCTCCGTCCACTTCACCGCTGCCCCCACCGGCGGAACGGAAGTCCGCGTGGTCCTGGAGTACCGCCCCCCGGCCGGCAAGATCGGCGCGGCGGTCGCGAAGCTGTTTGGCGAGAACCCGCAGCAGCAGATCGAAAGCGACCTACGCAAGTTCAAGAGCGTGATGGAAGCGGGCGAAGTCCCAACCAACGGCGCAGAGAAGAACGCGGTGGGGATTTCTTAGGGCGATGGACCTCATTCCCCAGCCCCTCCTCCCAATTCTGGGAGAAAGGGAGTAAGAATTTCAAGTCTCAGATCAGAACAAAAATCCCAATCCTAAATCGGACTCCCCCTCTCCCAGAATTGGGAGAGGGGGCCGGGGGTGAGGGCCACTTCCAATCTCTCCCAAGAAGGATCTACCTATGAGAGCTCTCTGCTGGCACGGCAAGAACGATGTCCGTGTGGACACCGTCCCGGACCCCAAGATTTTGAACCCGCGTGACGCCATCGTCAAGATCACGGCGACGGCGATCTGCGGCTCGGATCTGCATATTTACAACGGCTTTATCCCGACCATGGAGCGCGGCGATATTCTGGGCCATGAGTTCATGGGCGAGATCGTGGAGCTGGGAAGCGAAGTCAAGAACTTGAAGATCGGCGACCGTGTGGTCGTCCCCTTCACCATTGCCTGTGGGCATTGTTCTTACTGCGAGGACACTTTGTTTTCGCTTTGCGATAACTCCAATCCGAACGCTTCGATGCAGGAGGCCGTTTACGGAGCGCCTGTCGCCGGTCTTTACGGCTACTCGCATTTGTTCGGCGGCTACGCCGGCGGTCAGGCGCAGTACGCCCGCGTGCCGTACGCCGACATCGGCCCGATCAAGATCGAAAGCGATCTGTCGAACGAGCAAGTGTTATTTTTGAGCGACATTCTGCCAACAGCGTGGATGGGTGTGGAGAACGCGCATGTCAAGCCGGGCGACACGCTCGCCATCTGGGGCTGCGGCCCCGTGTCGCAGCTCGCCATCAAGTGTGCGTTTTTGCAGGGCGTCGGCCGAGTGATCGCGCTGGACCATATTCCGGAGCGATTGGAGCTGGCGCGGCAATCGGGCGCGGAAGTGATTGATTACACGAAGGTGGACAACGTCACGGCGACGCTGAAAGAGATGACCGGCGGGCGCGGCCCGGACGGGTGCATGGACGGGGTCGGCTTGGAAGCGCATGGAACGAGCGCTGACGCGGTGATGGACAAGACGAAGCAAGTCATGCGCCTGGCGTCGGACCGTATTCATGTTTTGCGAGAGATGGTCATGGCCTGCCGCAAGGGCGGATCGCTCTCCGTGGTCGGCGTGTACGGCGGCTTGATCGACGCTTTCCCAATGGGCGCCGTCTTCGCCAAGGGGTTAAACATCACCGGCGGACAGACGCACGTGCAGCGCTATCTGAACCCACTGCTGGAGCGCATCCAGAAGGGCGAGCTGGACCCATCGTTTATCATCACCCATCGGCTGCCGCTGGAACAGGCTCCCGAAGGCTATGCAACGTTCAAAGAAAAGCGCGATAAGTGCATCAAGGTGGTCCTGACGCCGTGAGCACACTGCGTGGAATTATCTTCGACATTGATGGGACACTGATCGACAGCGTCGATGCGCACACGCGCGCCTGGGTGGAAGTCTTCGCCGAGTTCGGCTACCATATCCCCTATGCGCGCGTGCGCAGCCTCATCGGCATGGGCGGCGACACGCTGCTGCCCGAAGTGATCGGCAAGCAAATCGACAGCCCGGAGGGCGAGAAGATCTCCAAACGCCGCGAGGCGCTCTTCGCGGAGAAGTATCTGAACGATCTTCAGCCGTTTCCCAAGGCGCATGAGCTGCTGGTTCGCGTTCATAGCGCTGGGCTTCAGGTCATCTTCGCGACTTCGGGCGAGCCGAAGCAGGCCAAGATCTTACTGCAAAAGCTGGACGCGAGAAAACTGACGAACGCCAAAACGACCTCGGGCGACGCTGAGAAATCCAAACCCGAGCCGGACATCATCCTCGCGGCGCTGCGCAAGGCGCATCTATCCGCCACCGAAGCTGTGATGATCGGCGACACGCCCTACGACATCGTCGCGGCGGGAAAAGCCAATGTTCGCACGGTCGCCGTGCGCTGCGGCGGCTGGAAGGACGGCGATCTCAAAGGCGCCGCCGCAATCTACGACAATCCTTCGGATCTCCTCGCCCATTTTGACGCCCTGCGCACATTGCTGGGTTAGTTGTCCATACTCACTGTTCAAAATACGTGTTTCATAGCGTCTTTCTTCTGTTTCGCCGTGAAACACGTATTAATGCTATTGGTGTAGAAATTTCGATCTGCTAAAGTATCGTCACGCAGCAAATGGAGCTCCTTCCAAATTGCTCACTGATTATTCGCAGAAAGAAGTATCATCACCATGCAAAAGAATATTATCCTCGCCGCCTTCGCCGCCACCGCCATGCTCGCCACAATGGGCGCCGCCCGCGCCGAGGCGAACCTGCTGATCAACGGAAACTTCGAAGCGCCCACGACCTCCGAACTTGGCCCCAACTCTTACGTTCAGACGGACACGCTGAACGGCTGGACGCTTACCTACGGTTCGAAGTTCGAGACCATGAGCGGCGTCGTCGGCCAGCCTTACGAGGGCAACCAGTTTCTGGAACTCGCCAGCACCACGACCAGCGGCATCCAGCAGACCGTGGACACCGTCGCCGGCAAGACCTACGTCCTCGGATACGCCTTCTCCGCCCGTCCCGGCACCAGCTTTCAGGAAAATGACCTTGGGATCTTCGTCAACAATCTTATGGTTCAGGAAAAGCATGCGGTCGGCAGCTCGAATGGCGCCAGCAACTGGAAGTACTTCACCTATGCCTTCACCGCGACCGGCGATAAGACGACGATCGGCTTCGGCGACCTCAACCCGAACTCCAGCAGCAGCCTCGGAACATACATCGACGCCACGCACCTCAGCGCCGTTCCCGAACCCAGCTCGGTGGCCGCGTTCATGATCGGCGGCTTGGCCCTGGGTGCGCTCGCCCTGCGCCGCCGCAAATCCGTGGCCGCGTAACCATTCTCGCATCACAATTGAAGCTCTGTCCCCTTACCTCTCCATACGGCCAATCGCCGTGCGGAGAGGGCTTTTTTTTGTGTTCCAGCCCGGAACAAACAGGCGCGACGCCATGTTCTCTTCTTAGGCGGCCTACCAAACACGCAGCCGCCGCGCAAGGAGATGACCCAATGGCGATACTTTACACGGCGACAGCCACCGCAATCGGCGGACGCGAGGGAACAGCGAAAAGCTCGGATGGAAACCTCGACGTTATCCTCACGATCCCCAAGGAAATGGGCGGCCCTGGCGGCGCGGGGACAAACCCCGAGCAGCTCTTCGCGGCGGGCTACGCCGCGTGCTTCGAGGGCGCGATGAAGTACGTCGCCCGAAGCCAAAAGATTGAAATTACCCAGGCCTCCGTCACGGCCCAGGTCGGCATCGGCCCCAGCGAAACGGGCCCTGGCTTCGGCCTCGCCGTGAAGCTCAGCATTTCGCTGCCCGATCTGGAGCCGGCGGTCGCTCAAAAACTGATCGAGGAGGCGCATCAAGTGTGCCCCTATTCCAACGCGACACGTAATAATATTCCTGTCGAACTGACGCTGGCGTAGGCTTCGGTCCCCTGCCCCTCAATCCTGGGGCAGGGGACCGAAGCTCACAACCGCCCCGTAAAATCCCCAATCAGACGCACGACTTCGTCCAGACGCTCAATCTGAGGAAAGTGCGCCGCCTCAGAGACCAGTTCGAAACGAGCCCCGGGAATGCTGTCGGCATAGCGCCGGCCGTAGTCGGCATCGACGATGCCGTCGTTCTCTCCCCAGACAACCATAGCCGGAATGGAAACCTGCGCCAGCCGCGTACGGAGGGCGGGGTGATGCATAAACGGCTCCCCCGCGTAAATGTGTAAGACACGCCGGTTCTCCTCCATGACGGCGGCGGCCTCTGGGCTGGCGGGCGCGAACGCAAATCGCGCGGGATCGTGAAAGGCCAGCGCGAATCTCTCCGCCGGCGCCAGCTTCATCGGATCCACGATTGTCTTTTCCGAAGATCCTGTATCGATCCCAACAGCATTGAGAAGAACGACGCCGGCGATTCGTGGCGACTGGCGAAGCGCCATCTCGGCAGCGATCCAGCCACCGACGGAGTTTCCCACGACGATGACATCCTGCAAGTCGAGCCGCTCGATCAAGGCGAGATACGCCGTCGCCAGATCGTCGATTCGCGTGAACCAATCCGGCCTCGCCTCGCCTTCAAACCCGGGATGGATCGGCGTGACGGCGCGTGCGGCCTGAGAAAGAGCGCCGGCTAGGCCGGACATGGTGGCGATGCTGGCGCCGCCATGCAGGAGAAGAAATGCGCGGCCTGTTCCCTGATCCGTGAACGCAAGCGGCAGCGTTTCGGAAAATAATCTCACGTTTTGCTTCTGTGTACTCATGATTGGCGTCTCCCTGATTTTTGTCGTTTTTGGCATATGCGACTAATTTCTATTTATGAGAGTATACCATCATAAGTACTTTTTTAAGTTGATTCTCTTATGATGGTACAATAGTCGCATGAAGCGAAACCAAGAGTTCTCTTACGCGAAGAGCGGCCGTGTCCATCAAAAGGAACGAACCCGGCAGGCGCTGCTGCAGGCGGCGCGGGAATTGCTGGACGAGGGACGCAGTGCGACCGTGGCGCAGGCGGCGCAGCGCGCTCTGGTCTCCGAGGCGACCGCGTATCGCTACTATTCCGACGCCCCCAGCCTTCTTCGAGACGCACTGACGGGGAAATGGCCTGAGCTCAGCGCGATCCTCGCCGAGATCCGGGCTGCGGACGATGTGGCGCTGCGGGCTCGGATCGCCGGCGAGGCGATGGCGCGTCATGTTCTGGCGAACGAATCTCATATCCGCCCGCTGATCTCCATCGCTTACTCCCCCGGAGCCGACGCCAGCGTACGTCCGGGCTATCGATTCCAGCTGATTGAGGCCGTGCTCGAACCGCTCGCCCAATCCTACAGCGAGGGCGACCTGCGCCGTTTGGAGCTGGCGCTGGCGACGGTCATTAGCGCCGAAGCATGTCTGACCCTCAAAGATGTCTGCGGCGCCGACGACAAGCTTATCGTCGAGAACATCGGATGGACGGCCTCTCAACTCGTGACGGCCTTCCTTCCTCGCAAAGATTAAACCGCACTCTTTAAGTCCGCTTCGCGGTCGAGAGCGCGCCGCAACCCACAAACGCCCGTGGTGGGTATAATCTGTGCATGAGCCAGATTATCCAGGACCCCGCCTTTATTGCGGGGATTCAATATCGCGAAAAGGGTGAGTTCCCCGGCGCCATTGCGGCCTTTGAGGCGGCGATGGGGCGCTTTCCCGAGGAGGCCGATGGGCCGTATCAGCTGGGATTGACCTATCAGATGCGCGGCGAGCGAATTTTGCCGCCGTCGATGCGCGAGCGCGGCGCGAAGAACGGCATCGGCGACCTCGCCGCGTCGGTCCTTGGCCTCGGTGTGGTCGCCGCTTCCAAGGCGATCGGACAGACCGACTGGATTTTGCAGTACCGCGAGGCGTTTCGTGAGTCCGTGACGGCGCTGCGCGGAGCGATCCAGCGCGACCCGAATGACCCGCGCTTCCATCACGCGCTCGCCCTGTCATTGAGATATTTGGGGCAGAACGAAGCGGCGGCGGAGTCGGCGCATCAGGCGGCCCTGCTTCAGCCAGGCGACGCGCAGTACCAAGAGCGCGCCACGGCGTTTGAGGCGGCGGCCAGCCGCGAAGCCGAGCGCGACGGCGGCCCGACCGGCCACGGCAAACTCACCTGGGACGATGTCATTCTGCCGCAGCGCACCAAACGCGAACTCAAGCAGATGCAGCTGCTTCTGGAAAATCCGAGCCTATCTCGCGATCTAGGCATTGAGCCGCCCACGGGCCTGCTGCTCTACGGCCCTCCCGGAACGGGCAAGACCACCATCGCGCGCGTGCTGGCGCATGAGGCGCACTGCCACTTCATCGCCACCAGTCCCGCCGAGATCAATTCGATGTGGCTGGGCGAAAGCGAAAAGGCCGTCAAGCGTATCTTCGACGAGGCGCGCGCCAAGTCTCCCGCGATCATCTTCCTGGACGAGATCGACGCCCTGCTGCCCTCACGTTCCGGCGGCGTCAATCAATACAGCGACAAGGTCGTCAACCAATTCCTCCATGAGATGGACGGCCTGGTGAAGAACAAGCGGATCTTCGTGGTCGGCGCCACCAACCGGCGCGACATGCTCGACGCCGCCCTGCTGCGCGGCGGCCGCCTGTCCCGCGAGATCGAAATCCCCCTACCCGACTTGGAAAGCCGGCGCGCCCTGTTCGGCCTGAGCACAACGGGCGCGAAGCTCGCCGACGATGTGAGCCTGGACGACCTCGCGGCGCGGACGGAAGGCTACAGCGGCGCCAACATCAAAGCGATCGTCAACGAAGCTGGCCTGCAAGCCCTCATTCGACTCTCGGAAGCCCACCCGGAAACACGGCGTATCCTGACGAAGGAAGACTTCGACGAGTCCCTGACAAACTTCACACCGCCGCCAGCCGACGACGAAACGCCCAACCCCTGGAAGATGTTCGCTTAAGATTCCCACACCGCCCAGCGGTGGGAAAGAAACGCCTCGCCCCTTATGAGCCTGATCGCGCGCCGCGCCGTTCGATGGTGGACACGCACTCTTTGGATGGCCCGCGCCGTCGCCGACGATTTCGGTCTGAACACCGAGACTCGGGTGCGACGGGGGGTGTCCCCGCTCTGGCTGCGTGAAAACCCATTTCTAGCGCGCACGATGCGGAGCGAAACACGGCGCTTTCCCTTCTTCTGGCGCTTCGTGATCATGCTGCTGCTCACCGGCGCCGCCCTAGTCGGCGTCCTGACGCTGAACCAGGAATTCCCCGCGTTTATGCGCATCCTCGCAGCGAATGTTTTTGGGGCCTCGGCGCCCACCCTCGCCGCAGCCGCCGTGATTACGGTCCAAACCGTTCTGATCACGGCGACACGCACCGCTCTCTCTCCCTCCCTCGCGACCGAGGCGCGGCGGCAGACGCTGGACGGCCTTCTCGTCACCCCCGTCCGCCCCGCCGAGATGATCCTCGCCATGACCATCGGCCCCCTGCGCGGCTCCCTGCTGATGGGGCTGGCGGCGCTGCCCCTATACGTGCTGATCCAGCAGCTGGGGGGGATGGAGTG
>JAOQAA010000299.1 GCA_025963815.1 Capsulimonas sp. | reverse complement strand
CCGACACGTATGTGATTTCGGATCTGCCCACGCCCAAACTCGACGTCGCCGATCTGACCGTGCAAACGACGGTGCACAATACGACGGGCCAACCACAGGCGGGCGAGCTGGTCGGCGCGTTCGGTGGGGTCACGTTTCGTAAAGCCATAACACTGACGCCGTCCGAAACAAAGCGGATCACTCTGACCACCGCCGACACGCCGCAGTTGCATGTAAGAAACCCCAAGCTCTGGTGGCCGAATGGCTACGGCCCGCAAAATCTCTATCATCTGAAACTGCAGTTCGTCGCAAAGAACGATGTCTCCGATGAAACGGATACGAACTTCGGTATTCGCAAGATCACTTACGAAGTCCCGACTTCGGAGAATTTAACCCTGTCGGTCAACAATGTTCCGATCCTGGCGCGCGGCGGCGACTGGGGCATGGACGACGCCATGAAGCGAATCCCGCTCAAGCGACTCGACGCCCAGATTCGCATGCACAAAATCGCCAATCTCAATATGATCCGCAACTGGGTCGGGCAAAGCACCAGCCAGGATTTCTACGACTGCTGCGACAAGTATGGGATTTTGCTGTGGGACGAGTTCTTCCAGCCGAACCCCGGCGACGGCCCCAATCCCACCGACGAGGCGCTGTATCTGGCGAATGTCCGCGAGAAGATCCTGCGATTCCGCAGTCATCCGTCCATCGCCCTCTGGTGCGGACGCAACGAAGGCCCGCCACCGCCGGGGATCAATGCCGGGATTCAGGCCCTCATGACCGAGCTGGACCCAAAGCGGCACTACCAGCCCAGCTCCACCGACGGGCGCGGCGTGCATTCCGGCGGCCCGTATTTTTACCAGGAGCCGCGCAAGCTGTACAGCTTCAACGAGCCGTTCAAGACCGAAATCGGCGGCGTTTCCGTCCCCACCCTGGAAGGCGTCCGCGCGATGATGCCGGAGCGTGATTGGACCTCAATCAACGACGACTGGGCGGAGCACGATCTGGCCGGAGGCGCGCAGGGCGGCGATTGGTACCCCAAGCGTCTGGGCGAGCGATTCGGCAAGGCCGTAACGTTCGAAGACTTCGTCCGTAAGGCGCAGCTCGCGAACTACGAATACCACCGGGCAGTCTACGAAGGGCGCAGCTCCAAGATGTTCGCGCCCGCCTCGGGAGTGATCCTCTGGATGAGCCACCCCGCGCAGCCCAGCTTCGTCTGGCAGCTCTACGGCTATGATCTGGAGCCCAACGCCTCACTCTTCGGCGCCCGCAAGGGCAACGAGATGGTGCATATCCAGCTCAATCAAAACGACTGGCGGCTGATAACGGTCAACAATACATCCCAGCCGCTCGCAAATCTCACCGCCACGGCCACTGTGCTGAATCTCGACGGCTCTGTCCAATACACGCACGACTTCCCCATCTCTGTGGCGGCGACTGCAACGAGCGATGTGGGCGCGATCGACTGGCCCGCCACTCTTTCGCCTGTCCATTTCGTGAAGCTCACGCTGCGCGATGCGCAAAAACGTCTCGTCTCGGAGAACTTCTACTGGCGCGCCGATCCCACGCATGAAGACGACTTCGTCGCCCTCAATACTCTGCCCACGGTTACCCTTACGGCGAGCGCCGTGCGGCGCGACGTGGGCGCCAATCGCCAGATCGTTGTCACGATCACGAACCCGGCCAAAGTCGTGGCGCTGATGGCGCATCTCCAATTGCGGCGCCAGATCAGCGGCGAGCGCGTGCTGCCGGCCTTCTACAGCGACAACTACATCTCGCTCCTGCCCGGCGAAACGCGCACGATCACCATCGACGCCGCGAAATCAGACTTCGCCGCCGAAGCGCCGCAGATCGTAATCGACGGCTGGAACGTGACTGTGGCGCAGAAGAGCGCCGGCCCAAACGGCGTCGGCTTCGCGCCCAACAATCACGCCGCCGAAACGCACACCTTTGTGCGAAACGTCAAAGTGCTGAAGAACATCAATTCCGGCGGCCCGGCACTGGGAATATTCTCGGGGGATGGAGATTTCGAGGGCGGGAATGTGTTTGCGTCGGACACTGTCGTCGATGTCTCGGCGGCGGGAGCGGGCCCGGCGGCCCTCTACCAGACGGAGCGCTGGGGCGCCCTTACCTACCGGCTCCCCGTGGAGCCGGCGGATGCGAAGAAGCCCGTGACGGTGCGGCTGCACTTCGCGGAGAACAAGTTCGACGCCGCCGGCCAGCGCAAGTTCGCCATCGCGATCAACGGCAAACGCGTGCTCGACGAGTTCGACATCTTCGCCGAGGCGGGCGCCAGGAAGGCTCTGGTCAAGGACTTTCCCGGGATCGTCCCAAACGCCGACGGAGAGATCGTGATCGACTTTCTGCGTGGATCGGCCGACGAGCCAAAGATCTGCGGTGTTCAGGTTCTATGAGCGAGTCCCGCGCGGTATTCGCGTGGGGTGACGCCTGCGCCTTTTCGAAAGACGTGCGTGAAGTACGACGGCTGTTCGAACCCGGCGGCCGCCGCAATCCGGGTAATCGGCATGTCCGTCGTGGCGAGCAGCAATTTGGCGTGCTCGATCCGGATATGCCGCAGGTAATCGCTCGGCGCGCGACCCATTGCCGCTGAAAAGACCTCGGTGAAACGGTCCGCCGAAAGAAAGACCGTCGCCGCGATCTGCTCGATCCGCAGCGGCTCAGCGAACCGCTCCTCCATAAAACGCAGCGCCGTCGCCAATGTCTCCTCGGACTTCGGCGCTTTCACGATTGCGGC
>JAOQAA010000280.1 GCA_025963815.1 Capsulimonas sp. | reverse complement strand
AAGGCGTGATGCGGACACGCGGGAGAAATTGACGGCGGGAGAGCCATTGTCGTGCGAGGAAGAACGAGACATCGCGACAACGAATCTCAAGCAGATCGCCCTGGGGATTTTACAGTACGCTCAGGATAACGACGAGAAATATCCGGCCCAAGCTGATTATCATGACGCAATTTATCCCTATCTTAAGGACGAGAGTCTTTTCACTATGGGAAAGGGCAAGTTTGTGTATCACGCGCCGGTGAATCTCTCCTTAGCCAGCCTTGAGAACCCGTCGACACTGATGATCGGCGAAATGCTGCTGCCCTGCGCGCGAATCGTGCTCTACGCCGATGGCCATGTAAAGAGCATGGGGCCGACGGTCAAGCCTTAAAAGGCTCGACCGTCGTCTTCCTGAGCGATGAGAACCGCGCTCTTGTTACCCAAGCGCTTTCGGGAACCGATCTGCGGTTTGGATCACGAACTCGCCGAAGAGGGAGTTGGCCCAGGCGAACCAGGGGCGCGAGAAGCGGCTGGCGTCATTTTTATTGAACGATTCGTGCATGAAGCCCGTGCCGGCGTGGGTCGCCTTAAGCGTCTGGAAGCACGACGTCACCTCCGCCTCCGATGTGCTGGTCAGACCGTACATCATGGTGGCGATCGGCCAGATCTGGTTTCGGCCTGTGTGAGGTCCGCCGACGCCGGTGTATTTTCCTTCGAAATACCAGGGGTTGTCCCGGCTCCAGACAAGGCGGCGCGTTCCTTGATAGACGGGATCGGAGACCGGGGCGGCGCCCAGATACGGGAGCGACAGCAGGCTGGGGGTGTTGGTCGCTTCGTCCGTCAGGCTCACGTTGCCGAGACCGTCGAGTTCGTAGGCGTAAACCGCGCCCTGCGCCGGATGGGTCTGCGTCGCGTATTTTTGCAGCGCCTTTTCGACCTCATGCGCCAGAGAGGCCGCCTGCGCCGCCAGCTTATGATTGTGACGGATGGCGTCCAGCATCTCCGCCATTTGCCGCAGAGATACCATGGCGAAGAAGTTGGATGGGATCAGGAATTGGTAGGTCGTCTGGTCATCCGAAGGCCGGAAGCGCGAGCAGATCAGGCCGTTGGGCTTGATCGACGGGCCGTAGGCCGGGTCCGGGATCGGGCTTTGCGGCCCGGGCTTCACGTCTTCCCGTAGGAAATAGTAGGGGCCGCGATTGTCCTTGCGCTGCTGTTCCCGGAAGGTTTGCAGCACCGTCGCCATGGCGCTTTCCCACTGCGCGTCGAACGGCGCGGCGTCGCCTGTCTCTTTCCAGTAGCCGTGCGCAAGACGAATGGGGTAGCAGAGCGAATCGATCTCCCACTTGCGCTCATGGATGCCCGGCTTCAGGATGGTGTAGTCGCCCGACCATTCGCTTTTGCCGTTGGGGTCGGCCAAAAACGCGTTCGCGTACGGATCGAGCAGAATGCATTGTGATTGTCGCCGGATCACGCCTTGCAGAAGACGGTTCAGCTTGGGATCGCTCTTGGCGAGCGGCAGATACTGCCAGACTTCCGCTGACGAATCCCGGAGCCACATCGCGTCAATGTCTCCCGTGATCACGAATGTGTCGGGCTTGCCGTCGATTTCCTTGAAGTCCACGGCGGTATCGAGCGTGTTGGGATAGCAGTTCTCGAACATCCACGCAAGCTCTGGATCCGCGATCCGCCCGCGCATCTCCTGGATCTTGTTCTCAACTGCTTCCGATTGGAATTTCCGGTCACCGATGGAAGGCCGCCTGGAGGAGAAGCCCGAAGCGGGGGGTGTGGCGTCTGTCGTTGTGTCCGCAGCCAGCAGCGGCAGTTCGCGGCCCGCCGCAAGGAGCGCCGCCGCGCCGAAGCCGGCCCTCAGAAAGTGTCGTCGTGTCTGCAATATTGTCGCTCCGTGCTTTGATTTCGAGATGATTATGGCGACGCTGAGACCGGACCGTCCGAGGGAGGCGCGGCGTCCGGCGACGCGCCCCAACTTTTGTTGGGACGGTTTCCCATCACCAGCTCCAGTTTACCTCCGTTTGCAATATCGCTGTGGCGGAACCAGGGCTTACTCCAATCGGCGCCGTTCAGCTTCGCCGATTGAATATATTTGTTATCATGGGAACAATGTTTCGCTTCGATGACAAATGTTTTGCCGTCTCCCAGGTTCAGCACGCTGCGCGTGAAGATTGGGCTGCCGATATTGTAAATCGGCAGCCCCGCCGTCACGGGGTAGAAGCCCATCGATGAGAATACGGCGAAGGCGGAGAGACCGCCGCCGTCTTCGTCGCCGGGGATTCCCATCAGATCATTCCGGAACCACATCTCCATGAGCGAACGCACGCGTTTCTGGGTCTTCCAGGGCGCGCCGGCGTAGTTATAGAGATAGGGAATGGGCATGCTCGGTTCGTTCCCCATAGAGAACTGTCCGACGTTGCCCGTGGAATCCGGGAATGCGGCGTAGAAGTCGCTTCGGCCTCTGCCGAGGTCCTCGACAAAGAGCTGATCCAGGTTCTCCACGAACTTCGCGCGCCCGCCCATCAGATCCACCACATCGGCGATGTGGTGCGTGACGCCCCAGCGATAGGTCCATCCGTTGTTTTCGTCGTAATAATCGCGTCCGCCCGCTCCTCCAGAGTACTTATAGTCGAACGGTTCGATGAACGCGCCCGACTCGTCCTTGGGATGAAAGAAACTCGTTGCGGGATTGAACAGATTTCGGTAGTTGTACGAGCGTTTTTGGAAGAACTCGTAATCGTCCGTTTTACCCAGCTCCCTCGCCATCTGCGCCAGGCACCAGTCGGTATAGCTGGCCGCCAGGGTGATCGCGACGGACTGCCGCCGCTCCCCTCGGTTGACTTGATCGACCGTTTCCGGCTCGCCGGGTTTCAGACCGGGGTAGTAGCCGTGAGCGCTGTAAAACTCGTCGAGCCGATTGACGGGACCGCGCGCCCAGGGAAGCGCCGTCGCCTCCATCACTGTCTTCTTGACATGTGTGTAGGCCGAAGCCAGGTCAAACCCACGAACGCCCTTGCTGTAGGCGTCCCAGATGATCGCGGCGCTGTAGAGCCCGTTCATACAGTGCCCGTCGCCGCCTAGCGCGGGAAACGTGGGAAGCCAGCCTTCGGGCGCCTGCTCCGCCATGCGGAGATAGGAGGCGACTTTCTGCGACTCCTGCCCGGGATTGATCAGGACGCCGAGCGGATGATCCGCGCGGTGCGTATCCCAGCTCCAGTCGTCGTTGTAGAAATCCACGCCGTTGTCGGCGTGAATTTTGCCGTCAAAGCCGCTGTAGTACTGGCCGTCCTCCGAGATATCCACCATGCGTTCGTACGTCCGGTACATCGCCGTGTAAAAGACCGTCTTGTCGTTGTCCGAACCGCCTTGGACTTTGATCTTGCCCAGGGCGTCGTTCCAGGCCTTGCGCCCGCTCGCGGCGACCTTATCCAGATCGAAATCCGGGATCTCGCTCTCCAGATTCTTTTTCGCCTGATCGAGACTGACATACGAGACGCCGTACCGAACGGCGGCGCGGTCGCCGGCGAACGACAGCGCCAGGGCGGCGTCGCGCCCCGACGCCGTCGTCGTTCCAAACTGCGCGGCTCCATTATCCAGCACGCCTGCCTTCTCCGGCGCGGCGCTCGTCACGAGATACAGATAGACTTTCGTACCGGAATACCTCTGGAAGCCGGTTACGACCGTCCCATCCGCCTTCAATTCCCCATCACCCGCGCTGAGAACCAGGGTGCGCGCGCCCGGCTTTGTAAACGTGAATGTGTAAATGGCGGACCGGCGCGCCGGCGCGAACGCGACATCGATCGCATCTTCGAGCGTCACGGAATACCGATACGGCTCGGTCTTTTCCAGGTCGTAAGAGTACTGCATCACCGGCGACAGGCGCGCATTCGCGTCCGAAACAGGACTGAGATGAAACAGCAGATCACCGCGATGCGTGGGCTGCGTGAGCGGCAAGCCATTGAGGCGAGGATCCGTGAAGCTCGGGCGATCCGGACGAATGCGCAGCATTCCGTTCGGAAGCGAGATGGTTGGGTACGTCGGCATCAGCATATGGCTGATGTTTCCGATATAGGGATTCACGTACGAAACCGGATCGCCATGTTTGTTCAGATCGGCCGCGTGCAGATACCCGGCTGGAAGCATCAGGCCTATCGTCAAGGCGCGGCGTAGAGCCGGGTGTTGGAATGGAGTTGATTTTTTCATCGTTGGGTGTTCCAAATTGTGGACCGTAAAAATTAAGGCTGCGGGGATGCGTCAAACAGCTCGTTCGAGACATACACTTCGTCATCTTGCGGATCATACACGACAAGATTATGCTTTAAAGCGATCTCGAAGATGATCGGGACAACCGTATCCACTGCGGACCATCGTATGCAGAGGAACGTCTGCCCGCCCGATCGATCAGGGCTGAAGCTCCACGGCGAACTCTCTAATTTATCTTCCGGGATCGCCTCTAAATCGGGATAGACGACTGCTAAATCTTTCTGAAAAGCAAGCATGGGAGCCCCCTCCTGGACTTCCGAGGAATCGAGGCAACGACGCTTAGCTTCTTCTTTGGAGAGCGCTCGGGAGCTGTAAAAGACGGCAAGATCGAAACTCATGATTTCCTCTAACTTTCTTCCGCCGTCTTTTGTAAACGATACTCTTGTTATTGCCACTCGCCCGGCTGGAGCGTGACGATCTCGCCAGAACGATCGGCGGGTGATTTCTTCTTCGATGGCTTATGTCCCGTGTGCGCCACGATGAAATCCACGGCGGGGGCGGGGCTGGAGAGGCCGTGGGGGTGGTGGGCGCAGCCGTGCTTGACGATGGTGAAGAATGTCCCGCCGAGTTTGAGATAACGCTCGCGGGCGATCACGGAGTTCTCGTCCGGCGGCAGGTCCGTGTCGGCGTCGCCGTACACATGGATGATCGGGATATGAGCTTTTGCGAGCGGCTGCATATTGTCCAGCGGGTTGCCTTTGAAGGCGAGCGCCTCGGCTTCGTCTTTGAAGTGATAGTCCTTGATCAACTCGGCCCAGTCGCCAGCGCTGCCCGGACCTTTGCCCTTGCCTCCGGGCCAGCTTTTGAAGTCGCACACGGCGGCGTCGCCGTAGATGCAGCCGACCTTGTCCGTATTGACGGCGGCCCATCGGTAAATATAAAGACCGCCCCGGCTCAATCCTTCCAGCGCGGGATACTTGGAGAGACCGTAAGTCTCGGTGAGCGTCTTGTAAAACGGGTCCCAATGCGCCATCGCGTCCGGGCAGCCAAACGTATTGCCGACTTCAATATAAGCGAGATGGAAGCCTTTGTCAAGCAGCGCCAGATCGACATTGGGGAAGGCGTCCCAAAACATCGCGCGCCAGATCCACGGCTTGCCGGGCGCCGCCTGTTTCGGCTCCACCACCATGGCGTCACATCCATCGATCTTGAGATGATGGCATTGGAACCCGTGATAATCCGTCGTTTCTCCGGTCCAAGCCGCTGTCGCCTGCGCTGTCGGAGCGGCTTTGGCTGGGTTTGCGAAGGCCATCGACAACGCGAGCGCTGCGCCGACGAGAATAAGAAGCTGTGATTTGTACATTGAGACCTTCCTTGCGACATTCGAGTCCGTGAAACCGGTTGTACCTGAAAACCAACTCACGATTATCTCTGAAATTTAGAGACTAATATAAGGTGAAATGTTTCAATGATTATAGCGCTTGTTTTGAACCATTTGCAATATTAATCGGGAAACAAAGCTTTTGGAAAGTTCGTTGATCATGGATATGCGTTTGTATCATCTGGCTGAATGACAATTATGCGTGGGTCACGCTTTTCTTGTCGCCGGCTTCTGTAATTCATGAAATGACGCCGCCATTGGCGCAGCAAGGTCACGAGATTCAAAAGCAAAATCGCCGAGGCAAAAATGCTGAGCGCTATCAGCTCTGCCGATTGATGGTGTTGGCGCATAGTCAGCATCGCTTTAGCCGTTGGATCCATCAGGAAATTCACCATGGACGACACGAGCACCATCGGTTCCGTCGCATTGCCCAAGTTCTTTCGACGTTTCTCTAACGCATCCAGCCAAGAGACTGATAGGAAGACGGGTGGGCCAAAAAACAACGCTTGATAAAGAATCTTTTCAATCGGCGAGCCGGGAAATGGGTGTCTCGCATGCGACACTCCCATCGCACAGGAGAGTAGAATCAGGCACGGATAGGCAATTACAACAAGCCGCCACTGGCGAAGTTCGCTCTGTTCTTTCTGCGCAATCCGAGCGTCATACAGATCATCACTCGCAAAACGAGGCGGGGTTGTCATTGTCGTTTACTTCAGCGGCGCGACGCGGCCTTCGACGGCGATGGTGAGGACTTTGTGGCCGGCGAGATAGGTGGCCAGGGCTTTGGTGACGGAGATGTTGGTTTCGTCGTCGGCGTCGGATTTTTTCCAGACTTTGAAGTAGCCGAGGCCGCCGCCGGCGAGGGTGCGGGTGGTGGCGACTTTGTAGTGTTTTGTTGCGGAGATTTCAGAGCTGTCGGCCCCGGCGAGCTTGACGCGCTTACCGACGGGCTGGGCGGGATCGTAGCGCACTTGCAGGCCGCTGACTTGGAGGAAGCCGGGAAATGGCTGGGGAAGATGGGAAACCGAGCGCTCGGCCGCTTGAAGGATCTGGCTGCCCGTCAGATCCAGCACGACGATCGTGTCGCTGGGATCGTTCGCGTAGCGGAGGGCTTTGGCGAGGTCGCCGGGCTTGATGTCGCCTGCGGGAATCGTCGTTTCAGAGATCTCATCGGCCGGAAGAATAGCAACCTCCGCGTTACTCGCCGCGCGAATCGAGTCGGCGATCAAGTTCCCCAGGTTTGTCTCATGTTCAGATGAGCCCTCGCCCACAAGAGGCTGGGCGATATGGATGGTGTCTTTGGAGGCCGCGAGATTGGATTCCCCCGATGCGCCTTGCCGCGCGGCGTCGCCGCGAGCTTCGTTCCGTGCATACGCCGACCGGGCGGCGGCGGCGAACGCCGCTGTCAATCCAAGACCGACCAGGGACAAGATCACCGTCTTCCGAAATGGGTTGTTCTTCACGGTCTCTCCATGGCTTGCGTTCGGCCCTCATCCCCCGGCCCCTTCTCCCAATTCTGGGAGAAGGGGAACCAGAGTTTCTGAGGTAAGTTCTTAAAAAATCAGAACAAAAATGTTTATCTTTATCTGACTCCCCCTCTCCCAGAATTGGGAGAGGGGGGCGGGGGGTGAGGGCCGCTAATCTTCCACCTGATGCCGCTGGGCGTGCTGCCAGCGCAGATAGGCGTCGATGAAATCGTCGAACTCGCCGTTCATCACGCGTAGGATGTCGCCGGTCTCGTGGCCGGTTCGCACATCTTTCACGAGTGTGTAGGGCTGGAAGACGTAGTTGCGGATCTGCGATCCGAACTCGATCCCCCGGCGCTCGCCGCGTAGTTCGTCGATGCTCGCCTTGTTTTCCTGGCGCGCCAGCTCCAAAAGTTTGGCTTTTAGAACCTTGGTGGCGAAGGCTTCGTTCTGTGTCTGGCTGCGTTCGTTTTGGCAGCTCACGACGATCCCCGTTGGGAGGTGCGTGAGGCGTACGGCTGAGCTGGTCTTGTTGACGTGCTGGCCGCCGGCGCCCGAGGCGCGGTAGACGTCGCGCCGAATGTCTTTATCTGGGATCTCAACTTCGCCGACTTCAGCCACTTCCGGAACGACGTCCACGGAAGCGAACGATGTCTGGCGCTTGTTGTTGGCGTTGAAGGGAGACAGGCGCACTAAGCGATGGACGCCGCGCTCGCCCTGCAAAAGCCCGTAGGCGCTTTTGCCTTCGATGCGCAGGGTGCTGCTCTTGATGCCGGCCACGTCGCCCTCGACTTCGTCGACGATCTCGACTTTATATCCGTTGCTTTCCGCCCAGCGCAGATACATGCGCAGCAGCATGGAGGCCCAGTCGTTTGCCTCGTCGCCGCCTGCGCCCGCGTTGATTTCCAGCAGGGCCGGCGCGGCGTCGTGCGGACCCGACAGCAGGGTGTCGATTTCGAGTTTGTCCAGCGTTTGCGTGACGCCGGCAAGCTCCGCGCTCGCCTCGGCTTCGTAGGCTTCCGGATCGTCTTCGAGCTGCGCCAGCTCCAGCAGCGTACCGACATCTTCCAGACGCTTGCGGACCGCCTGCCAGGGCGCGATGCTTTCCTTGATAGCGTTCAGCCGCTGCATCTTCTCCTGTGCGGACGAGGGATCGTCCCAGAAGCCTTCCTCAGCGGTCATCGCCTCCAGCTCCGCCGCCTGCGCCCGCTTGCCTTCGATATCCATCGGTCCGCTCAGCTGCTCCAGCCGCGCGCCGATCTGCTCGCTTGTTTTGACGACGTCGTCGATCAATGGGTTCCTTGCTCCGGTGTTAAGGGGCCGGACGGGGAGAGAAGCCCGTCCGGCGGCAATGTTAATCTCCCTATATTTTACCGAATGGGGGCCGCTTTTTGTTCTGCCTCCGTCCGTAGGACGAGATGGGGCGTGATATTGGCTTACTGTCTCGGGTCAAACGCCCCCTCATGGATATTCCGGGACGGATCCTGGAACCAGAGCTGAGACCAGCGGCCCCACTTCGCATGACCGTCGGCGTAAACGTTGTTCATACCGCCCTGATGCCGTGTGATCGCCAGCTCCAGGGTCTGGTTTTTCGCCGTGTCGAACTGGCCGGCGCTCGGGCCTCCCGGCCTTTCGGGGTCGGCGGCCCAGAGAAACGGATGGAAATGGTCACCCGTCTTATTCGTGGCGCTTTCGCTCACATAGATCACGCTGGCCGGCGTCTGGATCGAGGACAGCGATGTGTACTTCAGCGTTCCAGCGAGCCAGTCATTCAGATAATAGGATGAAAGCCGCGTCACCACAGCCGGCGCGATCGGGGCGTCCCAGTTCGTGCTCTGGTCGCTGGGGCATCGATAGATCTGCGTGTTTTTGAGATACGGCTGCATCGTATAGACCCAGGAAACCGGCCGCCCAGAGTCCGTCGAAAGCGGCAGGCATTCCTCGTTGTCCTGGGCGTATTGCATAAACGCCAGACCGATCTGGCGGCAGTTTGAGAGACAGGCCGTGGCGCGCGCTTTTTCGCGCGCCTGAGCGAAAACGGGGAAGAGAATTGCGGCGAGAATCGAGATGATCGCGATGACGACGAGCAGCTCGATCAGCGTGAAGCCACGCCGTCGTGTGAAAGCAGACATGAAAAGACTCCTTGTGATATTTAAAATAACGATCGCATGAGTGGGTCAGACCACCAATGCGACGAAACAAGGAGGCTTCTCTAATGGGGAAATCGGTCGAGTGAGAACGGCGTCGCGGCGGCTGGGCGCTGACAGTGATGGGGAAGAAAAGAGGGGCATGTATGTATACGCCGGCAGGGTGGCCGGCGGCCAGGATTCCTGGGAAGTGAGCGTGGCGGCGATCTCGCCGTGCGGAGGCGCCGAGAGGCACATACACGTCATAGCGACCGGAGCGCCTGCTGGGATCACAGGGCAGCACTTCATGCGCTTGCCCATCTTGCCATGGCAGCACGGACAATTGGCCGGCATCGCGGCCATGGGTTTCTCGGCGGCTTGTGGAGTGTTCGAAGAGGCAAACATCTCCCGGGCAGCCAAGGCATGCGTATGGGAAGCGCCTCGCGGGTTGCAAAGCCCGCTGGAGGCGCTCAGAACGATCAGGCTCCAGAGGAGCCCCCAAAGCAGGCAAAGCCGGCGATGTCGGCGGAAGAAGGACATAAGCGAAGTTATTCTACCGTGATTTTTCGAGGTTTTGGAACTGTTTGCGCAATCCCTGCGTAATCCCTATTCCCCCGGCGCTAAAGCGCTTTCCCCTTTTGCCCAGAGGTAAAAGGGGCGCTCATAACTATCGTCCATTCACTCG
>JAOQAA010000228.1 GCA_025963815.1 Capsulimonas sp. | reverse complement strand
CGAGTTTGGTGAAGCCGATGGCCGACAGCGCCTCGGTGACAGTCGAAATTGCGATTGCAGTGGGCCAAGCTCTTGCTGAAAATCAGGCTCGTAATAACCCTGTGGCGATATGGAAAGATGATCGGGTTAAGATTGTTTTACCAACACCGATTTGAGCGATTTTCATGAACTAACGCAGTTTCATCCCCAGGCGCTGGCTGATTGCATCGGTCACAGGATATGGACGTTCTTTCGGCAACAGCAGCTTCGCTTTGGATGCTTGCCCGTCATAAATCAATCGGTGAGTTTTACGCACGAGCGGCGTCAGGTCAGAGATTTCGACAATCCATTCGCGAACATATCGTTCAATGACGTGACGGCTAATCCCAACTTGAATACTTTTGTAACCCATCGCCTCACCGCGCAGCGTTCTCTCAGGATCCCATTGCACATGAACCAAGGCGCTATCAAACTGTCGGCGCCAATCATCGGCATCACGATACACACCGCGCTCGGAATGCGTCAAAACGGCTTGCGACAGCGCTTCTTCCCAGTTGAACCTCTTGATGCGAATCGCGAGGACGTTTTCCTGTCCGGATTTCAATCCCCAATTACTTCGCTCCATCATCCAGAGAAACGACGGCTTGATCCAGGTCATCCGTCCGAATGAAAACGGCTCCACAAATGTCCCAGCTTCCAACGCGGCGGAGGCGATGGCTTTGGAGTAGGCTTGGTAAACAACAATTGTGTCCCGATCATAGTCGGCGCGGATCTCGTATGTGAGAGGCAAAGCAAACTGACTCATTCGTGGAGCGAAAGTTTTTCACGTATCGCTTAAGCGTATGCATGCTATTTCGACCGCTGATGGAAGGAGGATAATCAAGCAGCTTCGCGGCGCTTACGCGATAACTTCTTTGCACGCGTTCCTTTTTTAGAGGAGTGATGTACTGCCAGCATTTGCGGGACTATATCTTGTTTAGGAGGAACGCCAGGCAGAATGACATCGCCAGGACGTTCACTGTCATAACGATCTAGCAAATCAAGCCAATATTCAAGAGGAGTCGTTTTGATGTCTTCAAGGATTCTTTCCATGACGCCAGGATCATCAATTTTGACACGACGAGGCATAATTTCACTCCTTTTCGGGAGACGGTATTAATGCTAGAGACTGATAAGCGCTACTGCGCCAGCTCAGTTAAAGTTTACCAGTTCCACTCCGCTAATGCAAGCTTGGTTACGCACGGCAATTTGCACGTGTGTATGACTAAGCAATTGTGAGCCCTCAAAGAGTACACTCCCTTCTGGAAAACATCCTCTGACGGTATCAAAGAAGCCGTTTTGCAGAGCGTATTTGCCAACAAAGCCATCGATGACCATTCTATCCAAGCGATTCGCTCCGCGTCGATTTGACGGAAGTTCTTTACCTTGTGATCGAAAGGCTTCGAATACAGCGTTGCATACCAATTGTAAATCTAGAAAATATTCAGTATCGAGAAGATTCAAGCAATCGCCCAATACGATATTCGCACGCAATACAGACCATTCGGCGCCGTATTGTTGTTTCGCCAATTCCCGCGCTCGAAATAAAATAAATACCCGAGCCAAGCCAGTCGTAATCATTGATCGATGCGCGAAACGGCTCGCCTTCAAGCAGTTGCCCGGCGACTTCCCGCTTGCAGCCATGATAGCCCACAATTACTTGCGGAGCGCGCAATATGTTGTCAGGCGACGCCAAATTACTTCCTCCAATTACTGGGTTATGCCATGATTAGGAAGGGTGTCTACCCCTGAAAAAAGTGCATCGGGTTGAGAGGGAGCGATTCTTCTGCGGCGGCGGACATTTCGTCGGCGTGGCGGTTGTCGTCGCGCTGGAAGATGAGGAGGTAGTAGGCGGCGGAGTATTCCTGGCGGCCGGTTCCGGGGGCGGCGAGTTCGTCGAAGGGGCTAAGTTCGTTGACGCCGCTTTCGACGGCGGGCGATTTGCGCCAGGTATCGGCAGCGACGGAGAAGAGTTTCCAGCCTTGTTCGGTGTGCGTGTCGAGAGCGGTCTGCATTCCCTCGTAGTCCGTCAGCATCGTTTTATAAGTCACCATCTCGGATCCCCTCCCGCACAATGGAAGATTGTACCATAGGCTTTTCATTCAAGGCAAGCGGTTACCCAGTTTCTACCCAGGATTCGCCGCCGTCACCACAATGCTGGTCGGGACGGTGACGCCGGTGTCACGCGGGGACTGGACGCCGCTGGCGTCGCGGACGCTCATTTGCGTGGAGGAACCGCCATCGAGGCACATCGCCGCCTGGGCGCGCGTGCCATGCGTCTTGGGGAAGTAGTCCACGAGAAACTGCGCAAGATCCGTAAACGTAAGCGCGGACGCAATGCCGATCAGCAGATGCTGCGGATGGCCCGGGGCGCCGTCGTACGCCAGGAAGGTGCGTGGGCGGGCGCCTTCGTTCGACAAACGTTCCTTGCGATCAGTGACGACTGTTTGGCCGCCATGGATCAGCATGGGGCCGCAGCCGACGGCGCTATCGATACGCCAGGGAACGCCGTCGCCAGCGCGGCGTGGCGTTGGAGTATCGTATTGCAGCACGGATTGGGGATTGGCGGGATCGGTCGCGGCCCAAACGATCGAGGGAGTTCCGTCGGAAAAGAGCCCAAAGGCGCTCCGGACATATTGGCCCGCAGCGAGCGTGGCGCTGCCGTGGCCCGTCAGCGGCGGCGCGGTGTGGCGCACGCGGCCTCTTTGGACCAGCAGACCGATGATCTCCTTGACGTCCTTGTGGTCCCGCCCGAAGTATCCGCCGTTGACCGCTCCGACAGCCTTGCGCCGCTCCAGCCACTCGCTTGGAAGAATGCTCGCGCCGACGATATCTCCATCCATGCGGCGAATACCCTCGGCGGCCACGGCGACGCGCGCGCCGGAACTCAGATCGACATCGAGCAGATCGACGCCTTCCGTGGGCCCAATAGGCAGCGCGGCGTATGTCACCCCGCCCGTGAGGTTCACGCGTGGATGCTCGGCAGACGCTTCTGTAGGCGAGGTCGTCTTCACTTCGGGCTTTGAGGTTTGGCATCCCGCGAGACAGACGGCGGCGAGGGACAATACGGCGAAACCCCTTCGCCGCCGGGAAAGGCGGCGAAGGGGTGGATTAGAGAAAGGTTCCATCAAGAGAAGCCCTTAAGAGCCGGCGGTTTTAACCGCCGGCCTCAGACGGTATCGCAAACTTCGCTTTAGCAGTGCCAGTCCACGTTCTGGACTTCTTTGGCGTAGCGGATGATGAACTGCTTGCGCGGCTCGACCTTGTCGCTCATCAGGATCGAGAACATCTCGGCGGCCGCCTCGGCGTCGTCCATGGTGACGCGGCCGATGGTGCGGGTCTCGATGTTCATCGTGGTGTCGTAGAGCTGCTCGGCGTTCATTTCGCCCAGGCCCTTGAAGCGGCCGACCTGAACGTCCTTGCGCTTGATCTCTTTCAGGATCTTGTCGCGCTCTTCTGGTGAGCGCGCGTAGTGGCGCAGGTCCTTACCGGCCTTGATCAAGTACAGCGGCGGCTTGGCGACATAGACGTGACCGCCGGCGATCAGCGGCTGCATGTAGATGAAGAAGAAGGTCAGCAGCAGCGTCCGGATGTGGTCGCCGTCCACGTCGGCGTCTGTCATGATGATGATGCGATCGTAACGCAGCTTGGTCATGTCGAACTTGCTGGTGGATTCGCCGTCCTCGTTCTCGTCGCTTTCGAGCTTGATGCCGATTCCCAGCGCCGTGATCAGGCTGCGGACTTCGTTGTTCTCCAGCGCCTTGTCCAGAGCGGCCTTGCCGACATTGATGATCTTGCCGCGCAGCGGCAGGATCGCCTGGTAGCGGCGGTCGCGGCCCTGCTTGGCGCTGCCGCCGGCGCTGTCGCCCTCAACCAGGAACAGCTCGCACTTCTTGGGGTCGCGCTCGGTGCAGTCGGACAGCTTGCCGGGCAGGTTGGAGTTCTCCAGGCTGCTCTGACGCTTGATCAAGTCCGCTGCCTTGCGCGCGGCGTCGCGAGCCCGCTGCGCCGTCAGAGCCTTATCGACAATGCGCTTGCCGACATTGGGGTTCTCTTCCAGGAACTGGCTCAGCCCCTCGCCGACGATCGAGTTGACGATCCCCTCGACTTCCGAGTTGCCCAGCTTCGCCTTGGTCTGGCCTTCAAACTGCGGCTTGAACAAACGAACGGAGATAACGGCGGTCAGCCCTTCGCGAACATCGTCGCCGGAGAGGTTCGTATCCTTCTCTTTCAGCGCGCCGCTCTTTTTGGCGTACGAGTTGATAACACGGGTCAGCGCCGAGCGGAAGCCCGACAGGTGGGTGCCGCCCTCTTTCGTATGCACATTGTTCGCGAACGAAAGCACCGTCTCCGAATAGCTCGTGTTGTACTGGAGCGCGATCTCGACCTGCACCTCATCGCGCATCTTAATGAAATAAATCGCATTCGCGAGAACAGTATTGTTCTCGTTCAGGTGCTCGACTTTCTCCGCAATGCCGCGCTCGTAGTGATAGGTCTTCGGCTCGGCGCCGCTCAGGATGTCGTGGAAGTGGATCGTTACTTCACGGTTCAGGTAGCAGGTGTTGCGGATACGATCTTCGAAAATTTCAGGCTTGTAGTTGTATTCTCCAAAAATCTCGGTATCGGCGAGCCAGGTCAGGGTCGTACCATGACCGTCAGACTTGCCAATCTCCTTCAGGCCGCCCTGCGGGATACCGCGCTCGCAGCGCAGCAGGAACTTCTTCCCGTTCTGCTCGACCAACGCTTCGCACCACTCAGAAAGGAAGTTAACGCAGGAGAGGCCGACGCCGTGCAGACCGCCCGAGACTTTATAGCCGCCGTCGCCGAACTTACCGCCAGCGTTCAGCTTGGTCATCGCCAGCTCCACGCCCGAAAGTCCGGTCGCGGTGTTAATACCGGTCGGGATGCCGTTTCCGTCATCGCGCACGCTGATCGATTTGTCGGCGTTGAGGACGACCCAGATCTCGCTCGCGCGACCGGCCAGCACTTCGTCGATACTGTTGTCGACGATCTCATACATCAGGTGATGCAGACCAGCCTGCCCGGTGTCGCCGATGTACATGGCGGGGCGATGGCGTACGTGCTCGACGCCTTCGAGAAGGCGCAGACTGTCCGCCGTGTACTCCGTGGTCACGTGGCTCATCCGCGCGCCGTCGGCCGCATCCACCTCGGTGATGACCTGCTTGCCTTCCGTGTCCAGCAGCGCGTACGCGCCATCCAAGTCCTGGGATTCCGCGTCGCTCCCGGCTGCGTCGCCGGCGTTTTTTGCCGCCAACGCGCGTTCGATCACTTCGTCTTTTAACGTGTTGCCTTGCGCCATAACGTGTCGTTGCTCCTACACCAAATCACTCGCATTGGAATCTATCAACAACTGCCAATGAGTTGCCGAATTTGTGTATATATTATAGCATATTCTGTGACAAGTGTCAACGATTCCGACCCTGTTCCCCGATGGGAACGGTCAGATTCGCAAGCTTTTGGAAGTGCGGCGCGCCGCGCCTCAAAGTGACGATCGTCAGCTCCGGCGGCGTCAGAAATCGCAGGGCCAAACCGCTTACGCCCAGCCCGCGCGTGACGTACAATTGCGTGCGTCCCGGCGCGATTCCGATCACTTTACGCAGCTTGTAACCGCCATAATATCCGCTGCTCATTTGCTTGCCAAACAGGCTGTGTGTATAAGGCGCGCCGACAAAGGGAAAACGAATCTGGCCGCCGTGGGTATGCCCGGACAGCACCACATCCACGCCGTGCACCACGGCCTCCGCAATGCTATCCGGGCTGTGCATCATCAGCAGGACGAACGCACCGGCGGGAGCGCCCGCCAGCGCGTCCGGCAGGCGGTCCAGGTCGTTCACGGGATCGTCGACGCCCGCGAGCACAATGGTCTCCCCTCCCCGCTCAATCGTCGTATGTGCGTTGAGCAGGGGATGCAGACCATGTCCGGCGAGCTGGGCGGCAAATAGGCCCGGGCGCACGCCGTTCTTGTGCTCGGAGTTGCCGAAGATGGAAAACGCGCCGTCGCGTGATTGGAAGGATTTGGCCAGCTCAAAGAACGGCTCGGTCCCGGCGCGCGTGTGGATCAAGTCACCGGTGAGAACAATGAGGTCGGCGGGCGGAAGCGCGTCCAGGATGGCGCGGATCTTGCGTTCGCGGCGGCCCATCTGGCGCATGTGGAAATCGGAGAGCTGGTAGATTGTGTACCCGTCGAACGCCTGCGGCAGCCGAGGGGTCGTCAGCTCGATGTGCTCGATTCGGATATCGTAGGGCTCAACGGCGGCGGAGTAAGCGAGCGCGGCGGCGGCCGCCGCGCCCACGGCGCCGACGGCCGTCAGGACTGACTTGCGCATAGGGTCAGTCGCTCCCCTTGCGCGCGACGCACGCCACGGTGAGACCGAACGGCAGCGGCGCACGCTGAACGAGCTGCGCCTCTTTGCGCAGAATGCCGATGAGCGCCTTGTTGACGGGAGCCGAGAATTCGATCAAATTCGCCTTTTTCTCCCCGTCTTTATTGCGCTTCGGCAATAGGTTCTGAAGCTTACGGTATGTCCAAGCCAATGGAAACAGCGAAGTCACAGCGTAAGAAAGCTTCTCGACATTGAGCCCCACACGCTGAAAGACATCTTTCAAAGATCCCGACGTATAGCGCCGGTAATGGTGCAGCGCTTCGTCGTGCTCGCTCCAGAGCGACTGGTACGCCGGCACGGTCACGAAAACCCGCCCGCCGGGCTTGAGCACGCGCAGGATCTCAGACATGGCCGCCTTGTCGTTGTCGATATGCTCGACAACATCCATCGCGGTCACGATGTCGAACGAATCCGTAGCGAAGGGCAAGCGGCGGGCGTCGGCGCGGGCCAGGGTCTGTTCTGGATTGCGCTCCCGGCAAAACCGCAGCGCCTCCAGCGCGAAGTCCGCGCCGGTCACCTGACCGAAGTCCGACAGATCTTCGAGCATCGCGCCGGTGCCGCAGCCGATATCGAGAATGCGCAGATCCGATTTTCGGGGGTAGTGGGTTTCGATCAGCGAGACAATCAAGTGGCGGCGGCTGACGAACCACCAGTATGTATCTTCAAACCGATACATACGCTCATATTCTTCGTGTTTCATACTTTGGTGTCGATTGGGAGAACGGACGGCGATGGGGACTTAAGGCGTCGATGGAGAACCCGGATGGTTGCGAGATCGTAAAGAGTTTTGAGGCCGTCACGCACCATGCTCACCTTCGAGCCGTCCTTGTGCGACCACCGAATGGGGACTTCGGTAATGGTGTAGCCAAGGCGGCGCGCGATATACAGCGCTTCGCAGTCAAAAGCAAACCCATCGAGTTCACAGCGAGAGAATACGTCTTTCGTCGCATCCGCCGTGAAGATTTTAAAGCCGCACTGCGTATCCGCGATGCCCGGCACTGCTAAGAGCTGAACGGCTTGATTGAAACCGCGTCCCAGGACCTCACGGTACCACG
>JAOQAA010000169.1 GCA_025963815.1 Capsulimonas sp. | reverse complement strand
CGCTTGTTCGTGAACGATCTCACGGTGCTGCTGATGGTAGTGCGCCCCGTACTGCACTAATCCCACGGCGGTTGAATAAATCGGCGAGCGCAGCGTGTCGGCCACGCCGCCCACATCGCGTGGGCTGCCCACGCGCGTCGGCATTCCCGTCACCTGACGGCAAAGCTCCGTCGCCCCGCGCATCTGTGCGCCCCCGCCAGACAAAATGATCCCCGCCGGAAGCATATTGTAATAGCCCGACCGCATGATCTCCTGCTTCACCATCGTGAACAGCTCATGCATGCGCGGCTCAACGATCTCAGCCAGAATACGATTCGGCAGGATCCGCGGCTCATCGCTTCCCAGACTGATCACTTCGAACAGCTCATCGCCGGCGGTCATACTCACCATTGCGACGGCTTCAGCCAGTTTGATCCGCTCCGACTCGTCGTGTGAGGTGCGCAGGCCGACGCTAATGTCGCGGGTCACATGGTTGCCGCCGACCGGGATCGCCGACGAGTAATAAATATCGCCATCCACGAAAATCGCAATGTCCGTCGTGCCGCCGCCGATGTCGGCGATGCAGACGCCTAAATTCTTCTCATCCGGCAGCGTGACCGCTTCGGCGGTCGCGATCGGCTCCAACACGGTCGCCTCGATCGTCAGGCCGGCTTTGTGCACGCATTTGGCGACGTTCTGCAGAAAAGTGACGGCCCCGGTCACCACATGCGTCTCCACTTCGAGACGGGCGCCGGACATCCCTACGGGAAAGCGAATACCGCTCTGCCCATCGATCGAATAAGACCTTGGGATCGCATGGATAATCTCTCGGTCCGGCGGAAGAACAATGACGCGGCTCTGGTCCTGGACGCGCTCCACATCCTCCTCGGTAATCTCCCGGTTCGGATGGGTGATGGCGACAACACCGCGTGAATTCAAAGACGCCACATGCTCGCCGGTCACTCCGACAATCACACGGTGGATCTCGTAGCCGGACATGGCGCGAGCCTTCTCAACACTCTCCGAGATCGCCGCAGCCGCGCTGTCGATATCGATCACCACGCCCTTGCGGATCCCCGAGGAGATGCTGTTGCCGACGCCGACGATGTTAATCCGTCCACGCTCTTCTATTTCAGCGACAATGGTGCAGACCTTCGTCGTGCCAATGTCGAGCCCGATCACGCAGTCCCTCGCCACCTCCTACGCCTCCCCATTCGACGCCGCTCTGAAAGCGGCGCGATCTTCTCTTGCCGTTCGCGCTAGTTCCGTGATTCGCCGTCCATGGTCGGCTCCCCCGCATACTGCTGCGGGGATTTCGCCGCCAATTGCGCCGCGCGACGCGTGGAGGAAAGGTCCGCCCGATGATCCAGCCATTGACGCCGGGTAATCGACAAATTGACAAAGATGCGACCGCCGAGCGCCACCACGGCGGCAAGCGCCAGGTTTTGCCCCAACCGATCGCCTAAATACGCGAGAAACGCCGCCAGCAGCGTATTTACGACGAAGCCCGAGACAAAGACATTGCCTCGGAACTTCCCTTCCGTTCCCGCCCGCAGACCGCCGATCAGTGAATCGATCCCGGCAAGCGCCGCCAGTGAGAGATAGGAAGCATCCGCAATCGGAATTGTCGCTCCCTTTGTGAACCAGATCGCCGCGAACCCAATCAGGCCCGACGCCAGCGCTAACCAAATCATAAATTTCTACTAGTTCTTGTTGTCCGCGCCGCTTCGGGCGTTTGTTTCCACGGGCTGCGCGTACCTCGGCTGGGTGGCGCCGGCATAGGCGGGAATGATCAGCTTTTCGGCGTGGGCAATCCGCACCATCGTGGCGTCCATTCCGTGCATCTGATCGAAGGCGCCGCCGGGCAGCCTCAGCGCAGTATCCAGTGTCTTCGCGTCCCCGATGGCCTGAATGACATAAGGCGGCGTCTGCGGCGTATTATTGATATAGACAGTTGGGCCCGCGCACCGGATGGCGCTGTTCGCCACCAAACGCTGATCGTTGACCGAAATCGCTTCGGCGCCCGCCGCTTTCAATTCGTTGACAAACTGATTGATATCCACATCGTGCACGATTGTAATCATCTGCACGGCCAGCGGAGCGTCCGGAAAGCGCTTCTTGCTGTCGTTCAATGTGACCGTCACGCCAGGCCCTTTGACCGCCGTCAGCCCGGCCAGGGTCTTAGCGCGATTGAGATCGTCCGTCAAGACTTGAAACTGCTTGTTTTGCGACGGCGCGCTGTTCTCAAGATCGCTGATGTTCTGCTGCAGCGACCCAATCGTGCGTTCGTCGTCGGTCGCCTTCTTCTTCAGAATCAAATACTCGTAGCTCAGGCCCTCATAATTGGCGGCCGGTACATTGCTTTGACGGATCTGATTCTGGGTCTTGAACGAGAGGGCCAGCAGAGCGCCGAGAATGGCGCACAGCGTGCAGAGGCTAACCGCCCAGGACCGTTGCTGGTCACTGGGCGAGGCGGCGGTGTGCGGAGGCGAGTTCAGAGGCAATCCCATCGCTGTTTTTCGATCCTTTGCGCCCTTGGCGGCGTCAACGACTGGCCGGCCGGGACTGCGGACGCGGCATCAACGCCGGCTGGCTAGGGCAACTGACATCGATATACGCGATTCTGGCGCCTGCATTTTCTCCAGCGGCCGTCACCGTCTCCTGCGCGACCGCGAGTTTTGCCGGCAATTCCTCGGGCTGACCTAGCTTTATCTGTAAATTATCACTTCTATTTAAGCATAAATTCGCGTTTTGGTCAACCTTTATGCTTTTGGCCTCCAAATTCTTTTTGGAGCCAAGCAATGCGATCAATTTATACGACTGAACCAGCCAATCAGCCCCAATCGGCTTTCCGAGCGCCAATGTGCTGGGGTCCATATCTCCCTCCAGCGCAAGCACCGGAACGCCCGGCGGCGGCGTTTCCACCAGCCGGAAAGGAACCCGTGTGCGGTCCAGAACATAATAGCCGCCGTTGGCCGAGAGGACCGTATAAGGCTGCCGCTCCACGACGCGCAGAACCAGAGTATGCGGCAGTTCGATCGCCCGGCTGACATGATCGATCACTGGATCGACTTGAAGCCGCTTCACAAATGGCTGACACACGGCCATCAGAAAGATATTCGTCTTCTTAGGAACTTGCGCTTCGGAGAAGATCTGATCGGCGGGAAGAGTTTGCAATCCCTCGATCCGCACGTGAGTCACGCGCAGATACGGGTTGGCCAGTAAAAGACACGCCGCCTCCGCCACGAGCGCCACGGCGCAGACGCGACGAATAGTTCGATGCCAGTTCCGGCGGCGGCGATTGACGCGACGCTTGCCTGGCGGCGTCACCCCGATCCGTCCCGTCTGTGATGTGTGCGTACGCTTGTGCAATGGGGGCCGATGTCCTTCCCAAAGATCGCTTAACGCGGTTCCAGCGCAAGTTCGATCAGCCGGTCCAGCAGTTTGGGAAACGCAATTCCGGCCGCCTGGGCCGAGCGCGGCAGCAGGCTGGTCGTGGTCATGCCGGGAATTGTGTTGGTTTCCAGGGTATAGATGGCGCCGTCCTCGGTCACGATCATGTCCGTGCGCGACATCCCCCGGCAGCCCAGCGTCTCATGACAGAGCGCCGCGATACGCCGCGCCTCGGCGGCGATGCTTTCGGACAGGCGCGCCGGCACGATCTCGTCCGTGGCGCCGGGCGTGTACTTCGCCGCAAAGTCATAGAAACCGCTCGCCGGTACGATCTCGACGATCGGGAGTATGTCCAGTTCGGTATTGCCGATCACGGGGACCGTGATCTCCGTCCCCACGACAAACTGTTCGATCAGCGCGGCGCTGTCGTACTCGAAGGCCGTCTCCACGGCGGCTTCCAGCTGGTCCGGATCAGTCACACGCGTGAC
>JAOQAA010000140.1 GCA_025963815.1 Capsulimonas sp. | reverse complement strand
AGAAAAAGTAAGCAGAAGGGCGACCGCATCATGCGGCCGCCCTTGTGAGATTACGCTATTGCGGTGAGCGTCGGTGACGTGCTTCGCCCTCATGGAGTCGCACTGCTCACCTCGTTTCCCGGAGCATTCTTTCACTGCTTCCAAATCATGACCGCGTCTGATTTACGCAAGGCGATCGGGATTGACCCCAGCGCCGCGCGCTGAATTCGGTCTGCTTTTACGATTTGAGGAAGTATGTTACTTTCGACTTTTTCACGAGCTCTCGGACGGCCTCTAGAATAAGAGGCTGGGCTTGCTGCTCTTTGTAAGTCGCCAGCGCCTCGGCATATAATGGGGCCTCGGAAGCGGAGTGATCGTCGCTGGTGCTGACGGCCTGTATCAGAACATAGCCGTCATAGGTCTTGACGGCCTCGGGAGTGATCTGTCCCTTCTTCATTGTCAGCGCCGCGTTGAGAAGCGCCGTGTCCGCGCCGAGCATGCCCGGATAGAGGATACCGGCGTCGCCCGCTTGGTTCTTTGAGTCCGCTCTGGAATATTGGCGGGCCAGCTCCGCGAAGTCTTTTCCCGATTTGAGCTGCGCCTGCACAGCGGCAAGGAGGGATGGCGGCTGCTCAGTAGGAGTGTCTTGCAGAGAAATCAGACGGCAGTGAACCATCGTTGCGGGCTTGACCTGATTGAGCACTAGCTTTGTGCGCTCGATCTGCTGCTTGAAATCGTTTCTGAGACCCGCCATGGTCGTGTGGTGGGCCGGCAGGCCCTCTTCAATCGTATGCGGCGCGATGCGCCGCCGCAGATTCGCGACGGCCTGGTCAACCTCGGATTCGCTGACTACGATTCCCCGCCGTTCGCACTCGCGGTCGACCACATAGTTCTGTACGAGGTTATCGACGGCTTCGCGGCCGCCATCGGCGACGCATTTGGCGAGAACATCCTTCATCAAGATGGGGTGATCGTCGATAGTCGCGGCGGCAATGGGCAGCGGCTTACCAGGAATGAGTTCATCGTCCGTTGCATAGGTGATTTTGGACTGACGGATCAAAGCGCCAATAATTGTCGGCTCCAGGAACATCGCCTGCACTCTCCGACACTCAGTATCGGCTTCCTGGTAGATGGTTTCCTCAGAAGTGGAATGGTCATCGGATGTGCTGATCGCCTGGATGAGGCAGTAACCTTCCGCCGTCTTCACGGGGACTTTCGACACTTGCCCCTTCTTCAGTGTGAGCGACTCGGCCAGGACCGGCCCTTCGACGTTCCCCACCATGTTGCCGTAGAGCACTCCGATATCACCATTCGCGCCGCGCGGCTCTGATTCCGAGTAGAGCTGCGCTAGATCACCAAACTCTTTTCCGTCGTTCAGCTGCTCCTGAATACTCCTAATTATCGTAAGCGCCTCTGCCTCGGTACGGCCGGCGCTGCCCGTCACGCTCGGAATGCCGCTCTGGCGGCATTTCACGAGGATTTCGCGGCAGTGAACCATCTTGACCAGCTTCACCCTCTCCATAACGAGTCGCTGGCGGCCTATTTTGGCGCGGAACTGTTGCCGGAGCTGCGGTATCGTCCATCCATGCGCTTTGATCGTGTCTTCCAGCACTGCCGGAGCGTACTCTTTGCGCAGCTCGGCGATGCTTCTGTCGATTTCGGCTTCAGTAACCACGATCCCGCGCTTGCCGCATTCACGCTCGACCACAAAGTTCTGAACCATTTGATCGACGACGTATCCGCGCTGCGTGCGCAGGCACAGCAATTCGATGTCGCTCCTGGGGATGACATGTCCATCGACGACCGCAGCCGCGTCAAGGATCGAATTGCGGCCTGGGGAAGAGCTGATTTGCGGCTGCGATGACGGCGGAGCACTGACGGTGGCGGGCGCTCCGACTGCGCACAATATCGTCGCGATCAGGAGTGATTTTCGATGAGAGCGTGGCGCCAAGTTCGTTAGTCCTTCTTAAAGTTCCATTGCAGGACGTGTGAAACGCCGCCAGCTCAGAAGATCCTGGCTGACAGCGTCCCATTCGATGAGGGTTTAGAGGATGGTCTTAGTTATACTGTCGGACATAGTCGATATCGAAATTACCGTTTGCCCGGGTGCTGCCGTCGGGGTTACCAGGCCAGTTCCCGCCGATTGCCAGATTCAAAATGACGAACTCCTGCTGGTTGCTGTTGAACTCCCACGTGCCGGCTTGCCCCCGGTAGAAGGTGGCCGTGTTTTGCCCGTCGGTGCTAAACGTGATAGAGTTGGTATCGGCGGGCCACCACATGCCGTAGTTATGGTAGGTGGATGTTGACGAATTGACGGTGCGAACAACGGTGGGGTCCCATCCCGGCATATGCAAGCTTTGGTGGTTTTCCCACTGGCCGTTGATTTCCTCGACCGTGTCGATTTCACCGCAAGCAGGCCAAGCCCCGCCCTGCGTTCCCAGTGTCCAGCCAGCTGGCCAGTACCCCTTGCCTGAGTTGGGGAACTTGCAGCGAAACTCCAGGTAGGTTCCTGGACCGAAGGTGTGCTTGCCATAAGAGTCGATCTTCGCCGAATACCAGCGGCCGGCGCCGTCCTGCTGGGCCTGGATCTGCAGAGCCTGACTATCCGTGCCAGTTCCATCCGAAACGACGTGGGAATTCGCCCAGGAGTTTACGTACGTCTGGATCTCGTTGTTGCCGAAACCGCCGCCGCCGGTGGTGTAGGTCCAGTTGCCGCTCCAGGGCTGGTTGTTGACGCCTGTAAACTCATCGCTCCAAGTGACGCCCCACGCGGAAGCGCGAGGAGCCCCGGCAGCGCATAGGATCAGCGCTCCTGCTATTGCGATGGTAAATCGAGAAGCAGCTTTAAGAGCATTCTGGTGGACATTGGTCTTTGCGGTAAAACGATTCGGCATGATCTTTCAATCTCCTTTGAGTGTCGCGAACGCTGAGAATAGTTCTCCACCGATGGCAGTCGGCGGAGGCAGGTCAATGGCAAGGAACGACAGCTGTTTCCCGCATCTTCCTATGATCGAGCGAGCTGAGTAACGGTCTCGCACGAAATCTGTATTGCAAATATTGCTTTAAAACTTATTGCGCAGATACCGAACTCTCTATACACTCCGTTTTGTCTGTATTGCAATTGTGTCAATAAAAACAAATCCGAAGAGCGAGGTATCCATTCTTTATCGCTAAAGGGTTTAACCGGTTAACTAGAACGAGTATAACAAAGGACCGAAAATTTGTCAATCGGTTCTGCAGTAATTGCAGAAATCTTTTTCAGCCGACTTCCGGCGAGGCGCCGAAAAAAGACGCTATTCTCTCAATGTTCGGAGTCATCTTTGCTCCCCGGCGATCCAAGATTTGTCAGGAAAATCGAAGGCCGCTGATGCTGAGCATCAGCGGCCTTGTGAAAGCGCGAAGAAACGGCGACTTAGTTCGTTGTTATGTCCGACGCTACCCAACCTGAT
>JAOQAA010000118.1 GCA_025963815.1 Capsulimonas sp. | reverse complement strand
CGCTTTCGGTCTGTGATGTCGCGGTAGAGGAGATTAAGGCCCTCCTGAGTAGGAAAGGCGTCCATCTCCAGCCACCTGTTGTCGTGCTGCGTGACATCGTAATGCTCGAAGTGGGCTTCGACCTGTTCGTCCATCGCGCGACGACATTGGTTCTCCGCCTCGGCGCTGACGAAAGCAGGCCACACTTCCCAGAGTGTTTTGCCGATAAAGTGCTCCCGTGACTTCTGGTTGATGCGACATGCCGCACGATTAGCGTACACGGCGCGCCACTCATGGTCAAACATCACAAGGGCGTCGGTCATTCGCTCCAAAATGTCAACGGCGCTTGGCGGAGACTGAGCAGAAGTTTCATCGGTGGATGGCGAGGCGGTATGAAAAACAACCACTTGGGAATCGTCCTGCGGGACCATACTCTCATGTATGTCAGGCGACATCGGCTTACTTTCTGCCAAAGAATAACGTTTGATGATTATAATTAGATCGTATTGACAACATGAAAGGTCTAATATCTCATGATACCCATTTCGGCGAATTGGGTATGTTGCGGTATTGCAGTACGACATGGCGAATAAAGATTTGAGCGGATCGTAGGTTGGCATCCGCAAGGAACTGAAAATGGCGAGAAAAATTGTCGTCGTTTACGATCACATGAAATCGGTCGCTCACATTGAGTTGGATGTTGGAAATACGCATATATTGGGCAATCATGGCCGACAGAATGGCGCAACTTCATGAGAGATCGCGAAATCATGCCTCAAGCACTACAAATTGCTCCTACCCCGCAGCTTCTGCACCATTTGACGATCTTTCAGCGCACATTTCTTTCCGTAGAAGCTTATACGCAGCGGGGCGACAAGGCGGGAATGCTGCTGGGTGGGTGGCTGGCGGACGCTCTCCACAACGTTCCTCACATGCTGCTGCATTACGATGATGACGGCGTGCATAATCCCGTGGATACCAGCGCATGGCTCAAATCGTTTCCTGCAAGTATGCGAGGACGCGGGGCGCCAACGAACATTGTGGCAGATTGTCAGCACGTTTTGTCCAACGACGGGGCGGCGACGGAACTTGGCTTGAAAGACGATATGTCTGACTTCGGCCTTGCGCCAGAAGCCAAGCTCCGAGAATATTTGGACATGATCCACCGCGCATTTCTGTCCATGCGCGTTATGACAAGCCATGGAAATCGTCCCCTCATTTCTTGGCATGAACTGGATCAGGTTTGGACGGAAGCGGCATTCTCCCATGCAGCGCTCAACGGATTGATGGCCTCTGTCTTATCGCCACTTCCATTGGGTCTCGTGCGGTGGTCACGGTTCAAGGAGGACGAGTTCCGCCAGAATGCGATGAATGTTGGAGAGCGTCTCTGTGTGGAGAGCCGCAATGACTGGCGGAATTTCTTCCAGTCCTAATGATTGATTGCTGCTCAAGCCCCCGTCAAAGTGCGATAATTCTATGGCGAGGAAGTGAAGGACGGAGCGGTCAACGAACTCCCGAAGGTGTGAGATTTCGGAGAACGCACTCGCGGGGCTGCCAATTCTGAAGAAGAAAGCAGTGTAGGACGGGGATGTCTACATGAAAGGCACGGCGGCGCGGACGATCTGTCCACGCCGCTTTTATGTTTCCAAGTCCAGGTGTGGCGTCGCAGGTAATCCCGTTAGTCGCCGCTACGGAGTTAAAGCCCAGGACGGCCCTGGCTTGTCTCGATACTGCTTGATCACCACCGTGGTCCCCGTGGGACTTGTCATCACATACACGTAATCCGCAAACATGAGAATCATCTTGAAACCGTGCCCCAACGTCCCCGCAGAGGAATAGCCTTTGCGGAACATCGCCTCTGGGAGCCTGCTGTACTCAATTCCCTTGCCGCGATCCGTGATCCAAATCTGAATGCAGTCGCCATCGTCAGAGGTAAAGACACTGGCTTCGCCGCCGCCCGCATGGACGAACGCATTCATTGCCGCTTCTGAAACCGCCGTCAGCAAATCAGAAACACGCTCTTGCGGGAAGAAGCACTTCTTGGCGATGTTCACCGTAGCCGCGCGCAGCATTGGAATGCTTTCCGATGTAGTGATCGAGAGTCGCGTTTCCTTGCATTCTAAGGCGCGTGGCAGATCGTTCGGTGTTTCACAGAGCACTAATCGGCCATCCGTGATGGAGGAGAGCACATTGGCGTGAAAGTCGCGCTGCTGTTGCGACAGGTTTGCAGATTCCTGCACCAGGCGAGCATTTTCGATCAAGACCGCTTCGCGCTGTCGAACGGCGTGCTCTCGTTCGGCCTCCGCCGCCATACGCTGGTCGATCTCCCTTTTCGCGTCGGCGTAGAGGCGCGCGTTCTCAATAGCACTGGCGGCTCGCCCTGCAAGCTCCTGGAGGAAGTCGATCAGATCGGGGCGAAAATCCCTGCCTGATTCCGATGACATCGCAAATGTCATGGCGCCGAGCGTTTTTTCGCGTGTGATCAGCGGGATCGTGAGGGTTGAGGTTAGGGCCAATTGACGCAAAAGACTGAGGTGGTGCGCGTTTGTGGCGGCTTTCTGGAACATTTCATCCGTAATTTCCTGGATGTGCTGTATTTGGCCTGTGGCGATTGCCGTGGTGATTGGGCTTGGCATCGCGGGATCGGGTGGGTAACAGGTATAGAACTCATGAATGATTGCTTCCCGCTCGGGGCTTTCATGGGCAACGGCGATTCGTTCCACAGCTCCGTTGGAATTGACGATGGCGACTTGGGCGTAATCGGACAGCTCGGGCGTGACCAGATGAGCCAGATCGTGTAGTGTTTTCTCGAACGCCAATGTTTCATTCAGCACGGCGCTCGCCCGCACGAGGAACACCATACGCCTCTGAACCAATTCCGCATGCTGTCTCGCGAGAGCGCGACCCATCGCCAGCGCGCATTGGCGCGCCAGCTCCGTGGCAAAGTCGCGCTCAGTTTTGTCAAAACCTCGTTCCTGCCCAAACGAAAAGTGCAGCGCTCCGATGGCCTGGCCGCCTTCCATCAAGGGGAGGTCCACCGTCGCTTTCGTTTCTCTGGTTCGCTCGCTGCGCAGTCCTGGAAATAACTCCTCCCATTCGGCGCGCGTCGCGACAAAGAGAGGGACGCCAAGACGCACCACGTTGGAAAGCGGGAGGTTGGCGTCGATAGGGAAGCGCCTCCACCGCTGCTCCACACCGTCCGCGTAGCCGTGTCCGATTAAAACTTCAAGTTCTGTTCTATTTTCAGCAACGAGCGCAACCAGCCCAGCCTCCGCTTCGAGAACGGCTATCCCTCGTTCGACAATAACACGCGCCACATCGCGTGGCGTAACGCACTCCAGCAGCGCCACCGTGAGCGGCTGCAACTCCTTGGGCGAGGGCGAAGCGAGATTACGACCTTCGGACATTAATCGTTCCAAATCTATTGCTTTATCTCAAAGCATTCGTGAAGTATGGGAGTAGCTTGTCAGGTCAACATCAGGAAATCAAGTGATCTAACATTACGTTTTACCCAGTCTGATAGTATTTACAAGCGGACATATTATTAGTTCTTTATAATGATCTGTGTTTTAGCTCAACAATATCGAGTGTGGAGGCACTCTTGAAACTCTCGGTCGTGAACAAACAATAGAATTTCTCGGACAGCTTGTGGAATACTTCTTAGGATCATATTGCCCACGCAATGTTAGACGCCGTCCGATCTCCTTAAAATCTTCATATGAGAGTATTCCATGTTGATCGCACCACTTCCTGCGAATGAGACTGAGCGCCTCGCAGCATTACACGAATACGGCATTCTTGGCGGCGATCCTGACGACGCTTACGACGACTTGGCGCGCCTTGCCGCCTTCATCTGCGGAACCCCCTATGCCGCCGTTACGCTCCTC